>NZ_JBBNAH010000381.1:0-42011 GCF_037994325.1 Pseudomonas sp. | reverse complement strand
GCGTTGCGCAGGTTTTGCGCTTTATCTTCTAAACAGCCGTCGGCGGCGTAGTACACATCCAGCCCGGGCATTTTGTTAAAGCCGACCACGCGGTCCACCGGGCGCGTGGCCAAATCGGCTTGCACCCAAGCCAGCAGCTTCTCGTTGCGGCGGTGGTTAAACAACGCTTTGACCGGCGCCACCAGCACTTCAAAACCAGGCGGCACATCGCCTTCCCAGATCAGCGTGTAGACACGAATTTTATGGCCGCGCTGCTGGCACTCCAGGGCGATGCGCATAAAGTCGCGCTGCAAGCCGCCGAAGGGAAAGTACTTGTACAAAATAAAGGCCAGTTGCATCAGACAGTCTCAGGCAGAAGTAGCAGAGCTTGTAACTCGGTCGCCACGCGCTCGGGCAGCAGGTCGTCGAAACAGGGTTTGTCGCGGTCGCCCAGGCCGGCGTTAGGGCCCGTGGCGCACAGGTGAATCTGCGATCGGCCGTAGGCGCCAACGCGCCCCGGTAAGGTCGGCCCGTACAGGGAAATGCTCGGCACATCCAAAGCGGCAGCCAAATGGCCGAGGCCAGTGTCCACCGCCACACAGGCTTGTGCGCCGGCAATCACCTTGGCCACCCCCGCCAGGTTTAATTTGGGCAGTACCACGGCGTTTTCCAACCCCGCCGCGATCCGTTCGGCGCGTTGTTTCTCGACCTCGTTGCCCCAGGGCAGGCGAATGGCATAACCCAGCTCGCTCATTTGCTCAGCCAACTGGCGCCAGTAACTCTCCGGCCAATGCTTGCTAGCCCAGGTGGTGCCGTGCAGGAACACTAAGTACGGCGGCGCACCTGGGTCGGCCAGCAGGGCACGGTTAAGGCCGTAGTCGCCGATGTGCGTCGGCAGTGGATAGTCCAGGGCCTTGGCGAACAGTTGCCGAATGCGCTCCAGGGCATGCTGATCACGGGGCACGGCGTAGGTGCGGTCGTAGAAGCGGCAGGCAATCGGCTCACGCGCCGAATCGCGGTCGTAACCGGCAATCGGGCCCTGCACATAGCGGGTCAGCCAGGCGCTTTTCAGCAAGCCTTGGGCGTCAATCACCAAGTCATATTTGGTTTCGCCCAGGCGCTGTTTAAAGCGTTTCCAGTCGCCGTTTTTAATCGTTTGCCAGAGGTTTTTCCGCCAGCGCCTAATCGCCACCGGAATCACCTGGGCCACAGCCGGGTGCCAGGCCGGAATCTCGGCAAAGCCCTCTTCCACCACCCAGTCGAACTGGATACCGGGAATTGCCCGCGCTGCATCGGTGAGCGCCGGCAGGCTGTGGATAACATCGCCCAGGGATGAGGTTTTGATCAGCAGAACCCGCATCAATCGACCTCAGCCGGGTTAGGCGCCAAGCGCGCCAGCGCTTCCACCACCGGGCGCGGTTTTAATTCGCGCAGGCAGTTGTAGTGGCCAAAGCGGCAGGTGCGGTCAAAGCAGGGGCTGCATTCGATGCCCAGGCGCACGATTTCCACGTGGTCGGCCAGCGGCGGGGTAAATGCCGGCGAGGTGGAACCATAGATCGCCACCAGTGGGCGATTAAGCGCTGCGGCCACGT
Source organism: Pseudomonas sp. (assembly GCF_037994325.1). Classification (GTDB taxonomy): domain Bacteria; phylum Pseudomonadota; class Gammaproteobacteria; order Pseudomonadales; family Pseudomonadaceae; genus Aquipseudomonas. The sequence goes on along the minus strand of NZ_JBBNAH010000381.1, from coordinate 40,440 downwards.
GCATCAAGCCAGAGTCGTTGGAGGCCACGGCGGTGGCGCACGAGAGCAAATCGATGGCCTCGGCCAGCGAGGTTTCACCACTGAGGTTGCGCGCTTCTTCACGCAGGCCCGGGATCAGCCGATTACGAATGGCCTCCCCCACCGGGTGATCATTCTTCGAGCCAAACAACCACACCTGCCAGCCTTCGCGAATTTTCAGCTCGGCCACTTTGGCGTAGTGCTCGCTGGGCCATTTTTTCGCTTCGCCGAACTCGGCACCGGGGCACAGGGCCAATACCGGGCGGTCCAGGCTCAGGCCGAACTTGGCCAGGGCGGCATCACGGCTTTGTGCATCGATCTGCAAACTGGGCTTTGGATACGGCTGCGGCAAGTCGGCACCGGGCTCATAGGCCAGGGCCATAAAGCGCTCGATCATCAGCGGGTAGCGTTCTTTGTCGAGCTTACGCACGTCATTGAGCAGGCCGTAACGCAGCTCGCCTTTCCAACCCGTGCGTTTCGGAATGCCGGCGAAAAACGGCACCAGCGCCGACTTTAGCGAATTGGGTAGCAAAATCGCCTGATCGTACTGGCCGGCCAGGGATTTGCCGATGCGCCGGCGCGTACCCAACTCCAGCGCGCCATGGCCCAGGGGAAAGCTCAGGGCTTTGCGCACCTCGGGCATGCGTTCAAGAATCGGCCGGCTCCAGTCCGGCGCTAGCACGTCGATCTGGCAGTCGGGGTGACGCTGCTTGAGCACCTGAAACAGGGTCTGCGCCATCACCATGTCGCCGACCCAGCTCGGCCCTACGATCAATATGTTCATTCAAACTCCGCAAATGAGCAGGGAGGCGTCTAAGCCTCCCTGTCACTGCTAATCGCAATTTTTCAAAGTGCTGCCGTAGGGTGTGCTGTGCGCACCGAGCGTTTTATGGGCGATCGCTATGGTGCGCACGGCACACCCTACGGGTTTACACCCAGCTTACTTAACGGCAGTGCGCCACTGCGCGTGGGCGCTGGTCTGGCCGGTGACCAGGTCGAAGTAGGCTTTTTGCAGTTTTTCGGTAACCGGGCCACGGCTGCCGATACCGATGCTGCGGCCATCGACTTCGCGGATCGGCGTCACTTCGGCAGCAGTACCGGTGAAGAACGCTTCGTCGGCGATATACACCTCGTCGCGGGTGATGCGTTTTTCCACCACCTTGATACCCAGCTCTTCGGCCAGGGTCAGCACGGTGCTGCGGGTAATGCCATTCAGGCACGAGGTGACTTCCGGGGTGTACAGAATGCCGTCCTTGATCAGGAAGATATTCTCGCCCGAGCCCTCAGCCACATAGCCTTCCGGGTCGAGCAGCATGGCTTCGTCGGCACCGGCAGACACCGCTTCCTGCAACGCCAACATCGAGTTGATGTAGTTGCCGTTGGCCTTGGCGCGGGTCATGGAAATGTTGACGTGGTGGCGGGTAAAGGAGCTGGTGCGCACCTTGATACCTTTTTGCAGGGCTTCATCGCCCATGTACGCGCCCCAGTGCCAGGCGGCAACAATGACGTGCACTTTCAAGCTGTCAGCGCGGATGCCCATGGCTTCCGACCCGTAGAACACCATCGGGCGGATATAGGCGCTTTCAAGGTTGTTTTCACGCACCGCCGCACGGGTGGCTTCGTTGATCTGTTCTTTAGTGAACGGCATTTTCATATTCATGATATGCGCCGAATCGAACAGGCGGTCGGTGTGCGCTTGCAGGCGGAAAATCGAGGTGCCCTGCGGGGTGTTGTAGGCGCGTACGCCTTCGAATACACCCATGCCGTAATGCAGGGTATGGGTCAGTACGTGGGTGGTTGCGTCGCGCCATTGCACCAGCTCGCCGTCATACCAAATCACACCATCACGATCGGCCATCGACATCGTTCAGCTCCTCAGAATTTGCTCGTAGGGTTGCTTGAATGGATTGCTTGCGTACGTTTCTGTGCGTGCACCGGGCCGTTCAACTCAGCCCCAGCTCACGCCAGATACGCATCACTGCCTGACGTTCTTGCTGGAACTGCTCGCCACTGACGATGCCGGGCTGCTTTTGCAACGCCAGGCGGTGTGAGGCGGAACGGTAGGCCTTATAGACCTCTTGCAGCAGAGTGGCATCGACCCCAGGCATCAAGCCCAAGCGCTCCAGCCCTTCCAAAATGCGAATGTTGTCGGTGAACTGCAACAGCGGCGGATACGCGCCGGACCAAGCCAAGGCCGCGTATTGCACCATAAATTCAATATCGACGATACCACCGGCATCCTGCTTGAGATCGAACGGCGCTGCGGCTTCGAAGGCATTGGCCGCTGTGCCGGCAGCGGTCTGCTTGCTGCCGAGGTTATCGCGCATTTTCGCCCGCATCTCGCTGACATCGGCCTGCAACTTGGGCAAATCGCGCTCGCGGCCAAGCACCTGGGCACGTACGTGTTCGAAGGCTTTGCCAACCCGTTCGCTGCCGACCAACACCCGCGCACGTACCAGCGCTTGGTGTTCCCAGGTCCAGGCTTCGTTTTCCTGGTAGCGCTGAAAGGCACCCAATGAACTCACCAACAAGCCGGCAGCACCGGAAGGCCGCAAACGCATATCCACTTCATACAGTTGGCCGGAGTTGGTCTGCGCGGTTAGCAGGTGAATGATGCGCTGGCCCAAACGGTTGAAGAATTGCGCGCCGTCGATGGGCTTGGCGCCGTCGGTTTCGGCTTGCGGGTCGCCGTCGTGGATAAACACCAAGTCAAGGTCAGAGCCGTGGCCCAGCTCAATGCCACCGACTTTGCCGTAGCCGACGATGACAAAATCCGGATCGCACAAGCCACCGTCGGCACGCTGTGGCGTGCCGTGTTTGGCCACGGTGTGGCGCCAGGCCAGGGCCAGCACCTGCTCAAGAATCGCCTCAGCCAGCCACGTCAGGTAGTCGCTGACCTTCATCAACTGCAGCGCCCCAGAGATCTCCGAAGCCGCCACGCGCAAACGGTGCGCCAGCTTGAAGTGCCGCAGGGCCTCCATCTGCTGCTCCAGATCGTCCTCGGGAATACGCGTCAGGCGCTCGCGCAACTCGGCGGCCAACTCCGGCGCCAAGGGCGGCTTGAACAGGCGACCTTCGTTAAGCAGCTCGTCCAGCAGCAAGGGGAAGCGGCTGATCTGTTCGGCAATCCACGGGCTGGCGGCGCACAGGGTTAGCAGTTGCTGTAAGGCACCAGGGTTTTCCGTGAGCAACACTAAATAAGCCGAACGCCGCGCCACGGCCTCAATCAACGGCAGCACGCGCTCCAGCACCAGATCAGGGTTTTCATGTTCGACGGCCTGCGCCAGCAGGCGCGGGATAAAGGCATCGAGACGTTCACGGCCCAAGCGCTGCATGGCGCGCACTTGGTTGCCGCCGCGCAGACCGGCCAGACGATGCAGCGCCGCAGGGGCATCGGTAAAACCGGCGTCGGCCAACTGGCGGCAGGCGCTCTCTTCATCCAGCGCCTCTTCCCATAACGGCAGCCACTCGCTGCCCACGCACAAATCGGCCTCGCCGTTTTCGTCTTCGTCCGGGTCGGCAATCACTTGGCGGAAATGCCATTCGATACGGCCGCGCCAGTACATCAGCCGCTCGTGGAACGCGGCCCAGGTATCAAAGCCCATCATAAAAGCCACGCGAGCACGCTCGTCGTCGCTGTCCGGCAGCATTTGCGTTTGGCGGTCGGCAATGGCCTGGATGGCGTGCTCGGTGTACCGCAAGAATTCATAACCATCGCGCATTTCCGCGACCACGGCCGGCGGCAAATAGCCCTGTCCCTCTAGTGTTTTTAGCACCTTTAATAGCGGCCGTTGTTGCAGGCTGAGGTCGCGACCGCCGTGGATCAGTTGAAAGGCCTGGGCGATAAATTCGACTTCGCGGATACCACCGGAGCCCAGCTTGATGTTCTCGGCCATGCCCTTGCGCCGCACTTCCTGCTGAATCAGCAGCTTCATGGCGCGCAGCGCTTCGATGGCGGAAAAGTCCAGATAACGGCGGTAAACGAAGGGGCGCAGCATCTCCAGCAATTGCGCGCCGGCCGCCTGATCACCGCCGACCACGCGGGCCTTGATCATGGCGTAGCGTTCCCAGTCGCGGCCTTGGTCTTGGTAGTACTGCTCCAGCGCGTTAAAGCTGAACACCAGCGAGCCGGCCGAGCCGTAGGGGCGCAGGCGCATGTCGACGCGAAAGACAAACCCGTCGACGGTAATCGCATCCAGCGCCTTGATCAGGCGTTGGCCGAGTTTGATAAAGAACTCCTGGTTATCCAGCGAGCGCTTAACGCCTTCGGTTTCGCCGCCTTCGGGGTAGGCAAAAATCAGGTCGATATCGGACGACAGGTTGAGCTCAACCGCGCCCAGCTTGCCCATGCCCAGCACCACCATATGCTGCGCCTCGCCGCTGCGCCGGCCCTTGGGCGTGCCGAACTGTTCGCAGTGGCGCGGGTAGAGCCAGTTATAGGTGAGGTCGATGCTGGCGTCGGCCAGGTCGGAGAGGTCTTTGCAGGTTTGCGCCAAGTCGGCCAGGCGGTTGACGTCGCGCCAGATGATGCGCACCTGCTGGCGGTTGCGCAGACGGCGCAGGGTTTGCCCCAGTTGGGCTTCGTCGCTGCAGTCGGCCAGGGCCGCAGCCATTTGCTCACGCAGCTCGCCGGGTTGCAGCGGACGCTCCAGTTCGCCGCTGGCGGCCAATGTCAGAAGCATCTGAGCGTCGCGCAGGGCTTGTTCGCTGACAAAGTCGCTGGCGCCTACAACACGCTTGAACGCTTCATGCCGATCCGCTGGCCACGCGTCGAACTGCGCGCTGGCGTCAGGCCCAAGAGCGCTAAGGGCGGCGCGGAACGATTGCTCGGCGCGCAGGACAAATGGCTGAAGACTGTTAGGCAATCCGACGAGCGAGGGCAGGTTCATGATCTATCCTGTTTATCGCCGTACAACCTGGCTTTCACCCACCAGATTGTCGCGATTTTTTCGTTTTAATGTGTACACAATGTAGTTTTACTACGAAAGAATGTGTCTCAAGGGCTGAAACCTCCGTCGATTTGTAGTAAAACTACACGCCGCCGGTCCTACCTCCGGTAAAAACCAAGAATTCACGTGCCTGCCCATAAGGCTGGCAACGAACACAAGGTTTTCGATTCTGGAAGCCTTTCCGCCATGGAGCAAGCCATGCAAGACCTCGATCCCGTCGAAACCCAGGAATGGCTGGACGCGCTTGAATCCGTCCTCGACCGTGAAGGTGAAGACCGCGCTCATTACCTCATGACCCGCATGGGCGAACTCGCCACCCGCAGCGGTGCGCAACTGCCCTATGCCATCACCACGCCGTACCGCAACACCATCCCCGTTACCCACGAAGCACGTATGCCTGGCGACCTGTTTATGGAACGCCGCATTCGTTCGCTGGTCCGTTGGAACGCCTTGGCGATGGTGATGCGCACCAACCTGAAAGACTCGGATCTGGGCGGCCACATCTCCAGCTTCGCCTCCAGCGCCACCCTCTACGACATTGGCTTCAACTACTTCTTCCAGGCCCCGACCGACGAACACGGCGGTGACCTCATCTACTTCCAAGGCCATGCATCGCCAGGCGTTTACGCCCGTGCCTTTATGGAAGGCCGCATTACCGAAGACCAAATGAACAACTTCCGTCAGGAAGTCGATGGCAATGGTCTGTCGTCATACCCGCACCCGTGGTTGATGCCTGACTTCTGGCAGTTCCCCACCGTTTCCATGGGCCTTGGCCCGATCCAGGCGATCTACCAGGCACGCTTTATGAAGTACCTGGAAAGCCGTGGTTTTATCCCGGCTGGCAAGCAAAAAGTCTGGTGCTTTATGGGCGACGGCGAGTGCGACGAGCCGGAATCCTTGGGCGCCATTTCCCTGGCTGGCCGCGAAAAACTCGACAACCTGATCTTTGTCATCAACTGCAACCTGCAGCGCCTCGACGGCCCAGTGCGCGGTAACGGCAAAATCATCCAGGAACTCGAAGGCGTGTTCCGCGGTGCGCAGTGGAACGTTAACAAAGTGGTCTGGGGTCGCTTCTGGGATCCGCTGCTGGCCAAAGACACCGACGGCATCCTGCAACGCCGTATGGACGAAGTCATCGACGGCGAGTACCAGAACTACAAGGCCAAAGACGGCGCCTTTGTTCGCGAGCACTTCTTTAACTCGCCAGAACTCAAGGCCATGGTCGCCGACCTGTCCGACGACGAAATCTGGAAGCTCAACCGTGGCGGCCACGACCCGTACAAGGTCTACGCGGCGTATCACCAAGCGGTTAACCATAAAGAGCAACCTACCGTCATCCTGGCCAAAACCATCAAAGGTTATGACACCGGTGCCGGCGAAGCGAAAAACACCGCGCACAACACCAAGAAAGTCGATGTCGACAGCCTGAAGAAATTCCGCGACCGCTTCGATATTCCGGTGAAAGACGAAGAGCTGGAAAACCTGCCGTTCTTCAAACCCGAAGAAGGCAGCGCCGAAGCCCGTTACCTCAGCGAGCGCCGCAGCGCCCTGGGTGGTTTTGTGCCGCAGCGCCGGGCCAAGAGCTTCAGCATTCCGACCCCGCCACTGGATAGCCTCAAGGCCATTCTGGACGGCAGCGGCGACCGCGAAATCTCCACCACCATGGCCTTTGTGCGCATCCTCTCGCAGTTGGTCAAGGACAAGGAAATCGGCCAACGCATCGTGCCGATCATCCCGGACGAAGCCCGTACCTTTGGTATGGAAGGCATGTTCCGTCAGCTCGGTATCTACTCCTCGGTCGGCCAGCTCTACGAGCCGGTGGATAAAGACCAAGTGATGTTCTACCGCGAAGACAAGAAGGGCCAGATTCTCGAAGAAGGCATCAACGAAGCCGGCGCCATGTCGTCGTTTATTGCTGCTGGTACTTCGTACTCCAGCCACAACCAGCCGATGCTGCCGTTCTACATCTTCTACTCCATGTTCGGTTTCCAGCGTATTGGCGACCTGGCCTGGGCCGCTGGCGACAGCCGCACCCGTGGCTTCCTGATCGGCGGTACGGCTGGCCGCACCACCCTTAACGGTGAAGGCCTGCAGCACGAAGACGGTCACAGCCATATGCTCGCCGGCACCATTCCCAACTGTCGCACCTATGACCCCACCTACGGCTACGAGCTGGCGGTGATCATTCAGGACGGCATGAAGAAAATGACCGAAGAGCAGCAGGACGTTTTCTACTACATCACCGTGATGAACGAGTCCTACGCCCAGCCAGCCATCCCGGCCGGTGTGGAAGAAGGCATCGTCAAGGGCATGTACCTGCTCGAAGAAGACAAGCGCGACGCCGCTCACCACGTGCAACTGCTGGGCTCGGGCACCATCCTGCGGGAAGTGCGCGAAGCCGCGAGAATTCTGCGTGACGAGTTCAACATCGGTGCCGACGTATGGAGCGTTACCAGCTTCAACGAACTGCGCCGCAATGGCCTGGCCGTGGAACGCAGCAACCGTCTGCACCCGGGTCAGAAGCCAGCGAAAACCTACGTGGAAGAATGCCTGGGCGGCCGCAAAGGCCCGGTCATTGCCAGCACCGACTATATGAAGCTGTTTGCTGAACAGATTCGTCAGTGGGTACCGGTCAAAGAATACAAAGTGCTGGGCACCGACGGTTTCGGCCGTAGCGACAGCCGCAAGAAGTTGCGTCACTTCTTTGAAGTGGACCGTCACTTCGTGGTGCTGGCCGCGCTGGAAGCCCTGGCTGATCGCGGTGATATCGAACCGAAAGTGGTGGCCGAGGCCATCGTCAAGTTCGGCATCAACCCTGAAAAACGTAACCCACTGGACTGCTAAGGGAGCGCTGAGATGAGTGAACTAATTCGCGTACCCGACATTGGCAGCGGTGAAGGGGAAGTTATCGAATTGATGGTGAAAGTGGGCGATCGCATTGAAGCAGATCAAAGCTTGCTCACCCTTGAGTCGGACAAAGCCAGCATGGAAATTCCCGCGCCGAAAGCCGGCGTGGTGAAAAGCCTGAAAGTGAAACTCGGCGATCGCCTGAAAGAAGGCGATGAGTTACTGGAACTGGAAGTGGACGGCGCTGAAGCAGCACCGGCCGCCGCCGAGCCAGCCGCCAAAGCCGAAGCCGCTCCGGCTGCTGAACCAACCAAAGCCGCCGAACCTGCCCCCGCAGCTGCTCCGGCCGCGGCGGCTGCAAGCTCGGTGCAAGACATCCACGTGCCGGATATCGGTTCGTCGGGCAAAGCCAAAATCATCGAGCTGTTGGTAAAAGTCGGTGACACGGTAGAAGCCGACCAATCGCTGCTGGTGTTGGAGTCTGACAAAGCCAGCATGGAAATCCCTTCGCCGGCTGCCGGCGTGGTGGAAAGCCTGAGCGTGAAGCTGGACGACGAAGTCGGCACCGGCGACCTGATTTTGAAGCTGAAAGTGGCAGGTAGCGCACCCGCTGCGGCGCCTGCTCCTGAACCTGCGGCGGCACCCTCTGCTCCGGCGGCTAAAGCCGAAGCTGCTGCGGCGCCAGCCGCTGCACCAGCAGCCGCACCTGCCAAAGCCGAAGCAGCCCCTGCTGCGCCGGCCAAAGACGGCGCAAAAACCCACGCCGGCCCTGCCGTCCGCCAACTGGCGCGCGAGTTTGGCGTTGAGCTAAGCGCTGTTACCGCGACCGGCCCCCATGGTCGTGTGCTGAAAGAAGACGTGCAGGTTTACGTCAAAGCCATGATGCAAAAGGCCAAGGAAGCACCGGCTGCCGGCGCTACCGGTGGTGCGGGTATTCCGCCGATTCCGGAAGTCGATTTCAGCCGCTTTGGTGAAATTGAAGAAGTGCCGATGACCCGCCTGATGCAAGTTGGCGCCACTAACCTGCACCGCAGCTGGCTCAACGTGCCGCACGTCACCCAGTTTGATTCGGCTGATATCACTGAGCTGGAAGCCTTCCGCGTTGCGCAGAAAGCCGTGGCTGAGAAAGCCGGCGTCAAGCTCACCGTATTGCCATTGCTGCTTAAAGCCTGCGCCTTCCTGCTCAAGGAACTACCGGACTTCAACAGCTCGCTGGCGCCGTCGGGCAAAGCGATTATTCGCAAGAAGTACGTGAATATCGGTTTCGCCGTGGATACCCCGGATGGCCTGTTGGTGCCGGTGATCAAAGACGTCGACAAGAAGAGCTTGCTGCAACTGGCTGCTGAAGCTGCCGAACTGGCAGAAAAAGCGCGGACCAAAAAGCTCTCGGCCGACGCCATGCAAGGCGCCTGCTTCACCATTTCCAGCCTCGGGCATATTGGCGGCACCGGCTTTACGCCGATCGTCAACGCGCCGGAAGTGGCGATTCTTGGCGTGTCCAAGGCCACTATCCAGCCGGTGTGGGATGGCAAAGCGTTCCAGCCCAAGCTGATGCTGCCACTGTCGCTGTCTTACGATCACCGCGTGATCAATGGTGCCGCTGCCGCACGTTTCACCAAGCGTCTTAGCGACGTGTTGGGCGATATCCGTACCCTGCTGCTGTAAGCGTTACTGCAAGGCTTTAACTTTCGGGCGCCACGCTCGTACCTCAGCCCCGCCGATTGGCGGGGTTTTTTTTGCGTGTTTTTTTCGGTGGAAAACCATTCGACATGTAGGTTGGGTTGAGCGTAGCGAAGCCCAACGCTCACCGAACGCGGACCGCCCCAAACTAGCGGCTCAACCCTTCTGCATATTGCGCAGCAAAAACGACAACGCTTTGGCTAGCTGTGCGGCACCTTGATGGTCACGGCGGATGGTTAGCCAAGGGCTACCGTCTTGAGGGTTTTTGAATACGCAGATTTGTTCGGTCGGCGGGCAGTCGTACTTGATGTAAGGGTCGACGCCGAACACCGAGAGACGTTGGTTACGCACGGCTATATTCACGCCTTGGGCTTCGCGGGTCTTTTCGCTGATAAGCAGCTCACCGGGAGCGCCGACGCTGAGTTGGTAAACCTGGTCGCGACGCTCGGCCTGCCCTACCTGAAAAGCCGCCCGCAACGCATAGGTGTCGAGCAGTTCATTGCTTTGCGCCAGCAACGCCTGACGGTCGCTGCTGGTGAGGTATAAATGTTTCAGTTCATTGAGGTAGCGCGCCTGCTCGGCACCATTCAATTCTGCCTCTGGTTCTGCTGCCTGCAAGCCAGCTGCGGCTAGCATTAACGTGGCGATTGCAGGCAAAAGGCCGAGCCGCCTTGTCAGTCGTGTTCGCATGATGCACCCTTACCGTTGAAGTGGCTCCAAGCCACTCGTTCAGCATACTGGAAGCGAGTCTCCCGATGAAAAGCCATACCGATGCCGCCAGCCGTCCGGCGGTCGAGGTTGTGACGCAGTTGCCAGTGCCCTCGCGGCTCGGCATGTTGCGTTTCGAGCGGCTTAATGAGGCTAGCTGGACACTGCTATTTTTAGACGCCTCCTGCGAGGCCCAATTTGGCCTCGCCGCTGGCGAACTTTGCGGCTTGGTTGGCTCGCCTTACGCCAGCCTGATGGAGCCGGAAGAACGCTACCAGTTGCACGACACCATTCAGCTGCAACTTAAAGATTCCCCGCACTACAAAGTCCACTACAAGCTGCACACACCCAATGGCCTGCTGCATTTAGTCGAGCTGGGCGAAGCCTTCAAGCAGCACGGTCGGCAACTACTACGCGGCTATTTATTGCCAGCAGACGAGCCGGTGTTCCCCGACCGCCAGCCGCAACAGTCCGAACTGCAAATTCAGAACAGCCGCCTGCAAGCCTCCCTCGAACTTTATCAACGCTCCCAAGAAGAACACCTGCAGCATCTGGTGCGCAGCCGTGCCCAGCAAAGCATGATCGTGCGCCTGGCGCGCCATCGGTATAGCTCCGAGAATCAGGTAGTCGAGGCTGCGCAGCTGATCACCAAGGCCGCCTGCGAAACGTTCAGCGTCGCCCGCGCCAGCCTCTGGTACCTGCGCCAAGAGCAGCTTGACCCCATCACCATGTACAGCACCGATATCGGCCAGCACGAGCTACCCACGCCGATCAACGCCAGCAAATACCCGCACTACCTCGCCGCCCTGCACAGTGGCCGCGCCATCGACGCCCATAGCGCCATGCGCGACCCGCGTACCCGTGAGCTGGCCGAAACCCACCTGATGCCCCGTGGCGTAACCGGCATGCTGGATGCCAGCGTGCGCGTGGCTGGCGAAGTGGTGGCGGTGCTGTGCCTGGAGCATGTGGGCAGCGAGCGCGTGTGGCAGGCCGATGAAATTGCCTTTGCCGGCGAGCTGGCGGACCAATTCGCCCACGCCCTGGTTAACCAGCAGCGCCGTAGCGCCAACACCGAATTGCAGCTGTTCCGCCGCGCGGTGGAACAAAGCGCCAGCGCGTTTTTGCTGATTGATCGCGACGGCATCGTCGAATACGTCAACTCAAGCTTTACCGCTATCACCCTGTTCAGCCCGGAAGAAGTGCAAGGCCGGCGCCTGTCCGAGCTACCGGCGCTGGCTAACCTCAGCGACCTGCTGTTCAACGCCCACTCCAATCTGGCCCAGCAAAACAGCTGGCATGGTGAATTCCGTAGCCGGCGCAAAAGCCTGGAACCGTACTGGGGGCACCTGTCGATTTCCAAGGTCTACGGCGGCGACGGCGAGCTGACCCACTACATCGGCATTTACGAAGACATCACCCAAAGCAAGCTGGCCCAGCAGCGTATCGAGCGCCTGGCCTATACCGACAACCTCACGCGCCTGGGCAACCGCCCGGCGTTTATCCGCAGCATGGAAGAGCGTTTTTCCGGCAACAGCGAGCAGCCCACCAGCTTGCTGTTGGTGGACATCGACAACTTCAAGCGAATCAACGACAGCCTTGGCCACCAGACCGGCGACAAGCTGCTGATGAGCCTGGCCCGGCGCCTGCGCAACAGCCTGAACTCGAACAACAGCCTGGCGCGCTTTGCCAGCAACGAGTTTGCCGTGCTGTTGGATAACTGCGATGTCGCTGAAGGCATGCGCATTGCCGGGCAAATTTTGCAAACCCTGGATAAGCCGCTGTTTGTCGACAACCAACTGATCAGCGTGACCGGCTCGGTCGGCCTGGCCTGCGCACCCCTGCATGGCCAAGACTCGCACACCCTGATGCGGCACGCAGGCTTGGCGCTGCACAAAGCCAAGGCCAACGGCAAACACCAGGTGCAGGTGTTTACCGAGGCGCTAAACGCCGAAGCCAACTACAAGCTGTTCGTAGAAAACAACCTGCGCCGGGCCCTGACGCAGAATGAGTTGGAAGTGTTCTACCAGCCCAAGCTCGACCTGCGCAGCGGCCACCTCACCGGCATGGAAGCGCTGCTGCGCTGGAACCATCCGGAAAAGGGCATGATCAACCCCGACCAATTTATCAGCGTGGCCGAAGACACCGGCCTGATCATCCCCATCGGCAAATGGGTGGCACGCCAGGCCTGCCGCATGAGCAAGCAATTGAGCGCGTTGGGCCTTGGTGAAATTCAGGTGGCCATCAACCTGTCGCCCAAGCAGTTCTCTGATCCCGATTTGGTAGGCTCGATTGCCGACATCCTCCAAGAAGAAATGCTGCCACCGCATTTGCTGGAGCTGGAACTGACTGAAAGCCTGCTGCTGGAAGCCACTGACGACACCCGCCAGCAGCTCAATCGCCTGAAAAGCCTGGGCTTGACCTTGGCCATGGACGACTTCGGCACCGGCTACTCGTCACTGAGCTACTTGAAAAAATTCCCCATCGACGTGATCAAGATTGATCGCAGCTTTATCAAAGACATCCCCGACAATCAGGACGATATGGAAATCACCTCGGCGGTGATTGCCATGGCCCACAATCTGAAACTCAAGGTGGTGGCCGAAGGCATCGAAAATGCCGCCCAGTTGAGTTTTCTGCGCCGGCATAAATGCGATATCGGCCAGGGCTATTTGTTTGACCGGCCCATTCCCGGCCGCGACCTGCTGGAAAGCCTGCGCCGTTACCCGTGCCGACCGGCAACTTGAAGTCCGTTGTAACGTCTGGCCTGGTAAACCCTCTATACAGACGTCAGAACGGTTAAACCCCTTGCCTAGATAGGAGCCCACCATGGTGCTGCGTTCGCAAATTCTCGCCCACAAGCTCGACCTGCCCACCGCCGAGCAAGCCCTGCCCGGCCGTGAAAGCCCGATGCCGGTGCCAGAGGCGCACTTCGTTAACGGCAACCCGTTGCAGGCGCCGTTCCCGGCCGGTTTGCAAACCGCCATTTTCGGCCTGGGTTGTTTTTGGGGCGCCGAGCGGCGCTTCTGGCAGCAGCCCGGCGTGTACACCACTGCCGTCGGCTACGCCGGCGGCCACACGCCGAACCCGACCTACGACGAAACCTGCTCGGGCCTGACCGGCCATGCCGAAGTGGTGCTGGTGGTGTTTGATCCAAAGGTAACTAGCTACGACGCCTTGCTGAAAACCTTCTGGGAAATCCACAACCCGACCCAAGGCATGCGCCAGGGCAACGACGTGGGCAGCCAGTACCGTTCGGCCATCTACGCCACCAGCCCCGCTCAGTTGGATGCAGCGCTGAGCAGCCAAGCGGCGTTCCAGAAGCAACTGGAAGCGGCGGGCTTTGGTGCAATCACCACTGATATCATCGAAGCGCCCACCTTCTACTACGCTGAGGCCTACCATCAGCAGTACCTGGCCAAGAACCCCAATGGTTACTGCGGCTTGGGCGGAACAGGCGTTTGCCTGCTGTAAACCTCAGTGCAACGAGTCGAGACGGCCCAGCAGTCTCGACTCGATCACGCATTGCTAAGGTCTAAGTGCGCCGGTAACAACCAAGTTGTAGGATGACCCTCTGCCAGCAGCTATGCCCCCGCCGGTTCCGAAAGCCGCAGCGGCTGCGCCTATAAAAAAAAGAGAGAGTCCGCATGAACACATCCCCCCTCGGGCGTTGCCGCCTGCTGTTAGGTTTTGCCGCTTTGTTGGGTTTTGCCGGTGCCGTCGGTGCCGCCTCCAGTGAAGAACCCATCGTTATCAAATTTTCCCATGTGGTCGCCGATGACACGCCCAAAGGCCAGGGCGCGATCCTATTCAAAAAGCTGGTAGAAGAGCGCTTGGCCGGCAAGGTCAGCGTCAAGATCTTCCCCAACTCCAGCCTGTATGGCGATGCCGATGAATTGCAGGCGCTGCGCGATAACAACGTGCAGATCCTCGCCCCATCGCTGGCCAAATTCAGCCAGTACAGCAAACAGCTGCAGATTTTCGATCTGCCTTTCCTGTTCGATGACCTGGCAGCGGTCAACCGCTTTCAGCAACGCGCCAAAGGTCGTCAGCTACTCACTGGTATGCAGGAGTCGAACATTACCGGCCTGGCCTATTGGCACAACGGTATGAAGCAGCTGTCCTCGACCAAGGCGCTAAACAAGCCCGCCGATGCCAAGGGCTTGGCATTTCGCATTCAATCGTCACCAATTATCGAAAGCCAATTCGCCGCCTTGGGCGCTACGCCGGTAAAACTGCCGTTCGCCGACACGTTGCAGGCTATGGCCGATGGCAAGGTACAGGGCACGGAGAACACGTGGTCCAACATCTACAGCCAGACGTACGAGAAGTACCAGCCGTATATGACCGAGACCAACCACGGCGTGCTCGACTATATGTTGGTGACCAATACCAAGTTTTGGTACGCCATCCCCCACGCCACCCGCACCGAGCTGGAAGGCATCATCGAAGATGTCACCTTCGCGGTAAACAATGCGGCCGAGCAGCAAAACGTCGACGCCCGGCAGCGCTTGAGTCAGGGCAAAACCAAGCTGATCACTCTCACCGAGCAAGAGCGCAGCGAGTGGCGCGCGGCCATGCAGCCGGTGTGGAAACAGTACGAAGCAGTCATCGGCGCCGACATCATCAATGCCGCCGAGCAGGTCAATCGCAAAAACGCCGGTAAGTAAAAGCTGGCTTTTAGCCATTAGGCGGGTCACGACCCGCTTCTGGCGCGCTAGACTTAGGGCCAAATAACCAGCGGCCCCAAGAGCCCGGCATGCCAGATTCGAAAAAACGCCTTGTTCCGCAACAACTTTGTGTCGGTCTCTACGTCCAGCTTGACCTGGGCTGGTGGGAACACGACTTCGCCTTTAGCAACTTCAAAATCAAAGACCAGGCCCAGCTCGATGCCCTGCTCGAACTGGGCTTGCCGCAGGTGCGTTACGACCCGGCACGCAGCGATTGCCAACCGTTGCCACACCCCGACGACCTGCCGCCGGTCATCGTCGAAGAACCGCCGCCGCCCCCCAAACCGCCCACTGCCGAAGAACTGGCGGCCCAGGCCCGCGCGGTAAAACTGGGCAAGCTGCGCAAACGTTTGGCCGAAGTTGACCGCAAATTCATCCACACCAGCCAAATGGTCAAAGAGCTGACCAAAACCCTGCAACGCGCCCCGGAAGACGTGGTGAAACAGGCCGGCGAAGTGGTGCGCGAATTGGTTGGCACCATGATGGCCGAGGATGGCGTGGTGCTGCACAGCATCAACGGCAAGGCCGCCGAAGATGCGTACTCCCATGCCTTGAACGTCACGGTGCTGGCGATGATGCTCGGCCGCCAGCTCGGTTACGACAGCGAGACCTGTCACTCCATTGGCCTGGGCGCGCTATTGCACGACATGGGCAAGCTGGATGTGCCGAGCAAAGTGCTGCTTAAAACCGAGCCGCTAAACCGCCCGGAACTGCAGTTTTTTCAAATGCACACCGAATTTGGCCGGCGCCGTGGGCATAAGTTGATGCTCGATGACGAGGTGCTGCGCATCATCGCCGAGCACCACGAATACTGTGACGGCAGTGGCTACCCCAACCACCTGCATGAAGCTGCCATCGGCCGCCTGAGCCGCGTGGTGACCATCGCTAACGTATTCGACAATCTGTGCAACCCACTCAACCCGCGCGAGGCCATCAGCCCCCACGAAGCCTTGGCGCGGATGTTTAATCAGTACAAGGAACGCTTCGACCAGGTGGCGCTCAAGGCCTTTATCCGCTGCATGGGCGTATACCCACCGGGAAGTCTGGTGCAGCTCGACGACGGCCGTTTCGGCTTGGTATTGGGCATGCACCCGACCTTGCCGCTGAAACCGACATTGATTGTGTACGAGGCGCATATCCCCAAAAGCGAAGCGCTCATTCTCAACCTGGAACACGAGCCCGAGCTGGCCATTGCCCGCAGCGTTAGGCCAGCCGAGTTGGGCGAAGCCGAGCGCGAATACCTCAACCCACGGCAGCAGTTGACCTATTACGTGGATGCAAAACGGCCGAAGGGTTAGGCGTTTTCCGCGTCACCACCGCAATGAGGTGCCGGACCATTGAATTCCCGCCTGCGCGGGAATGACGGATGTCGTTCTTGCAAACTCCGTCATCCCCGCGCAGGCGGGGATCCAGAATTTAAAGCCAGCCACACAACGCCGCCGTCACTCGGCAATCAACCAATCCAACCGCCAATCCCCTTGGCTTTGCGCCAAGGTTTTGCCCAGCCATGGCAGCAATTCCTTCAACTCGTCTTCCAAGCCCCAGGGCGCATTGGCGATCACCAGGCCGGAACCGCTTAATCGAGTGGCGTCGTCAGGGCTATGCACAAACAGCTCGGCGCGCAGCAGTTTCGGCGCGGTGGATTTGCTCAGGCCTTGGTAGAAGCGCTTGAGCTGACGCTCATCCTTGATCGGGTACCAAATGGCGACGATGGTCTGGCGCATACGGCCGATGCTTTCGTTAAGCGCGGTGATGCAGCGGTCCAGCTCATCGCTCTGCTCAAACGGCGGGTCGATCAGCAGCAAGGCGCGCTTTTCTGCCACCGGCAGCAGAGCACGCGGCACATGCCAGCCTTCGCCAAGGTGCACGGCCACGCGGCGGTCGCCTTTCATATTTTCTTTCAGCAGTTGGCCGTCCTGCGGGTGCTTTTCGTTAAGCAGCACGCGGTCTTGGTCACGGGTCAGCTCGCGGGCCAGTTCCGGAGAGCCTGGGTAGTAGCGCAGCTCGCCATCGGGGTTCATGGCCTTGAGCACGTTGAAGTAGTCGTCTGTGCTGGCCGGCCGCTCAGCGCCGTTCCACAGGCGGGCGATGCCTTCCAGCCATTCGCCGGTACGGCTCGCTTCGTCGCCCTTGAGGTCGTAGAGGCCAAGCCCGGCGTGGCTGTCGATGCACACGAACGGGGCTTCTTTGCGCGCCAGCAGGGCAATGATGCGGCTGACAATAAGGTGCTTGAGCACATCGGCATGGTTGCCGGCGTGGAAGGCGTGGCGGTAGTTCATCCTGCATGGTCCTCGGGCGCTGCTTTGGCGGCGAAGTTTACCAGCCCTGCGCACTGGGTTTTGCTGCTTTATCACCGGCCTGTATAGAGCTAGGCGCTGCCAGCCCCGCGCACTAGACTCCCGGCACAGGCCCAAGGCCGATCTCTCAATAACAAACAGGTAAGCCGCATGTCCGAGACTCTGCTCAGCTCCCGCAACCTGGCCTTCGAGCTTTACGAAGTGCTGGACGCCGAAGCCCTGACCCAGCGCGAACGTTTCGCCGAGCACAGCCGCGAAACCTTTGACGCCGCTATCGACACCGCCCGCAGCATTGCCGAAAACCTGTTCGCCCCGCACTGCCGCAAGAACGACGAAAACGAACCGCAATTTGTCGACGGCGCCGCGGTGCTGATTCCGGAAGTGAAACCGGCGGTGGATGCCTTCCTTGAAGCCGGCTTTCTTAATGCCTCGCGCGACTTCGAAGCCGGCGGCATGCAACTGCCAACCCTGCTGTCGCAAGCGTGCTTTTGCCACTTTCAGTCAGCCAACGCGGCCACTACTTCCTACCCATTTCTGACCATGGGCGCGGCCAACCTGATTGAGAGCTTTGGCAGCGAGGAGCAAAAGCAACGCTTCCTGCAGCCGATGATCGACGGCCGCTTCTTTGGCACCATGGCCCTGACCGAGCCCCACGCCGGCTCCTCGCTGTCGGACCTGCGCACCCGCGCCGAACCCGCTGGCGATGGCACTTACCGGATCAAGGGCAACAAAATCTTTATCTCCGGCGGCGACCACCCACTGTCGGAAAACATTGTGCATATGGTGCTGGCCAAGCTGCCGGACGCACCGGCCGGGGTAAAGGGCATCTCCTTGTTTATCGTGCCCAAGTTTCTGGTGAACGATGACGGCTCGCTGGGCAAGCGCAATGACGTGATTCTCGCCGGCCTGTTCCACAAGATGGGCTGGCGCGGCACCACCTCTACCGCGCTGAACTTCGGCGATAACGGTGAGTGCGTGGGCTACTTGGTGGGCAAACCGCACGCTGGCCTGGCGTATATGTTCCAGATGATGAACGAAGCGCGCATCGGCGTGGGCATGGGTGCGGTGATGCTTGGTTACGCCGGCTACCTGTATTCGCTGGACTACGCCCGTCAGCGTCCGCAAGGTCGTCTGCCCGACGGCAAAGACCCTACCACCGCACAAGTGGCGATCATTGAACACGCCGACGTACGTCGCATGCTGCTCACCCAGAAGGCCTACGTTGAAGGCTCCTTCGACCTGGCGCTGTACGCCGCCCGGCTGTTCGACGACACGCAAACCCTGGAAAGCGAGCAAGAGCGCAAAACCGCGCTGGAACTGCTCGACCTGCTGACCCCAATTGTGAAGTCCTGGCCTTCGGACTACTGCTTGAAAGCCAACGAACTGGCCATCCAGATTCTTGGCGGCCACGGCTACACCCGCGAATACCCGGTGGAGCAGTACTACCGCGACAACCGCCTGAACCCGATCCATGAAGGCACCTACGGCATTCAGTCGCTCGACTTGCTGGGGCGCAAAGTGTCCATGAACGGCGGCGCGGCACTAAAGCAGTTGGTCAAACTGGTGCAGACCTGCTGCCAACGCGCGGCCGAGTACGAGTCGCTAAATGCCCTGCGTGAACCGCTGGAACATTTGCTCTCGCGCCTGAGCACCGTAACCCTGGCCCTGCTTGGCGACTTGATGAGCGGCAAGGTCAACGAAAGCCTGGCCAACTCGGCGCTGTACCTGAAAGTGTTTGGCCATATGGTGATTGGCTGGCGCTGGCTGGAACAGGCCATTCGCGCCGAAGAAGGCTTGGCCAAAGGCAATGCTCAAGACCACGACTTCTACACCGGCAAGCTGCAGGCCGCGCGCTACTTCCTGACCTGGGAAGTGCCGAGCATGCACCATGATTTGGCGATTCTCGAAGCGCGGGATGACACCTGTTTGGCCATGAAAGACGCGTGGTTCTAAACACCGATATCGGCAGATATGCCTCGTAGGGTGCGCTGTGCGCACCAGGGCGTACACGCAAAAATCCCTTGGCGCGCGCAGCACCCCCTACGACGAGCAATAGCATCCGCACTACTAAAAACCATGCCCCGCCCCTACGCGGGGCTTTTTTTTGACAGGCGTGGGAAAGCGCAGGTTAGAATCGTCTGGCATGCCTGCTGCATGCTGTAGGTCATTTTCGATCTATCCGCCGTTCTGCCTGGAGTTCCGCCCTTGGATGCCACCGCCATCAATAGCCTGTTCCTGATCGGCGCATTGCTGGTGGGCGCAAGCATTTTGGTGAGCTCGCTGTCTTCGCGTCTGGGCATCCCGATTTTGGTGATTATTCTGGCGGTCGGCATGATTGCCGGCGTCGATGGCCCGGGCGGTATCGGCTTTAGCAACTACCCCCTTTCGTACCTGGTGGGCAACCTGGCCCTGGCAGTGATTCTGCTCGACGGCGGTTTGCGCACGCGGGTGTCCAGTTTCCGCGTGGCGCTGTCGCCGGCCTTGTCGATGGCCACGGTGGGCGTGCTGATCACCACCGGGCTGACCGGCATGGCCGCCGCCTGGCTGTTTAATCTCAACCTGATGCAGGGCCTCTTGGTCGGCGCCATTGTCGGCTCCACTGACGCCGCGGCGGTGTTTTCCCTGCTGGGCGGCAAAGGCCTGAACGAGCGGGTAAACGCCACCCTGGAGATCGAGTCCGGCAGCAACGACCCGATGGCGGTGTTTCTCACCGTGACCCTGATCGACATGCTCGCCAGCGGCCAAAACGAGTTCGGCTTTAGCCTGTTGCTGCACTTGCTGCGTGAATTCGGCATTGGCGCAATCATTGGTCTGGGCGGCGGCTGGGTGGTGCTTAAGCTGGTCAACCGCATTCACTTGGCCCACGGCCTCTACCCATTACTCGTAGTCAGCGGCGGCTTGTTGGTGTTCGCCCTGACTAACGCCCTGCATGGCAGCGGTATTTTGGCGGTGTACCTGTGTGGCCTGGTGCTGGGCAACAAGGCCATCCGCTCGCGCCACGGCATTTTGCATATGCTCGACGGCCTGGCCTGGCTGGCGCAGATCGGCATGTTCTTGGTGCTCGGCCTGCTGGTTACGCCCCACGACCTGCTGCCGATCGCCCTGCCGGCCTTGGCCCTGGCGCTGTGGATGATTCTGATCGCCCGGCCGCTGTCGGTCGCCGTCGGCCTGTTCCCGTTCAAAGCGTTCCATGACCGCGAAAAAGTCTTTATCGCCTGGGTCGGCCTGCGCGGCGCGGTGCCGATTATTTTGGCGGTGTTCCCGCTGATGGCTGGCCTGGAGCACGCGCAGCTGTATTTCAACCTGGCGTTCTTTATCGTTTTGGTTTCCTTGGTGGTACAAGGCACCAGCCTGCCGTGGGTGGCGAAGTGGCTGCGGGTAACCGTACCGCCCGAGCCGGCACCCATTTCCCGCGCCGGGCTGGAAGTACACCCCACCAGCCAATGGGAGCTGTTTGTCTATCGCCTGGGCGCAGAAAAATGGTGCATTGGTGCAGCCCTGCGTGAGCTGAATATGCCCGAAGGCACGCGCATCGCCGCGCTGTTCCGAGGCACCGAACTGCTCCACCCGTCCGGTAGTACCACGCTGGAAGCCGGCGATATGCTCTGTGTGGTCGGCCACGAACACGACCTGCCAGCGCTGGGCAAACTGTTCAGCCAGGCGCCCAAACGCGGTCTGGACCTGCGTTTCTTTGGTGACTTCGTACTTGAAGGCGATGCCGAACTCAGCGCCATTGCCGCGCTCTATGGCCTTAAAGTCGGCGATGTCGATGGCACGCTGCCGCTGGGCCGCTTTATTGCCCACGAGATTGGTGGCGAGCCGGTTATCGGTGACCAAGTGGAGTGGAATGGCCTGACGTGGACGGTTGCCGCCATGGAAGGGAACAAGATCCGCAAGGTCGGCGTCAAATTCCCCGAAGGTAGCCGCCCCGGCCCTGGCTTGTTCCTCTAAACTCCTCAGCTTCCTGAGCCGCACGATTCGCGACCATGCCCTTGTTCTGTACCCCGCTTCGCCGCTTGATCACCGCTGGCCTGCTTGGCCTGCTCGTTAGTGTTTCCCCCGTACACGCGGCGGACCCGCCCTCTGCCGCTGATGTGCAACGCAGCCTGGACACCCTGGGCGACCGCAAGTTGGCCGAGCCAGACTTGTCCACGGTCAAACAGACCCTGGAAAGTACCCTGGCGCTGTTGGCGGAAAAAGACACCGCCGAAGGGCAATTGGCGGCGCTTAAGCAAAAAATCACCGACGCCCCGCGCCTGATCGCCGACAGCCAGAATGCCCTGGCCAAGCTCAAAGCCACGCCGCCGGCGCAGTTCCGTCAGCGCTACGGCAGCTACGGCATTCCGCAACTGGAACAAAAGCTGACCGACCTCAGCACTCAGCAAAGCGACTGGCAAAAAGCCCTGGCCGTGGCCAACAGCGACATCCTCACCGCCCAAACCCGCCCGGAACGCGCCCAAGCGGAAATCAGCGCCGGCCAGACCCGCGCCCAGGAAATCAGCAACCTGCTCAAGGCCGGCAAAGAGGCCGGCAAAACCCTGCCCGCCGAACGCCGTGATCAGCTCAATGCCGAACAAGCAGCCTTGGCGGCAAAAACCACCCTGCGCCGCGCTGAACTGGCGGCCAACAACCAGTTGCAAGACTTGGCCAACAGCCAACGCGACCTGCTGGTAGAACGCATTGCCCGCGCCGAACAAACCAGCAACGACCTGCAAACCCTGATCAGCGAAAAACGCCGGGCGCAGTCAGAAAAAACCGTGGTTGAGCTGTCGCGTGAAGCCCACGCCGCCGGCTCCGACAGCGTGGTCGCAATAGAAAGCGCGCAAAACCTGAAACTCTCCGACTACCTGCTGCGCGCCACTGACCGCCTTAACGACCTGACCCGCGAAAACCTGCTGACCAAGCAGCAACTGGACAGCATCAACCAGGCCGACCAATCCCTGGAAGAGCAGATCAACGTGCTCAAAGGCAGCCTGCTGCTGTCGAAAATTCTCTACCAGCAAAAGCAATCGCTGCCGCAGCTGAGCATGAACAAAGACCTGGCTGACGAGATTGCCGATATCCGTCTGTACCAGTTCGACCTCAACCAGACCCGCGACCAATACAGCAGCCCGCAAAACTACGTCGACAGCCTGCTGGCCAAGCAACCGGCCGAACAAGTCACCCCGGAACTGCGCCGCACCTTGCTGGAGCTGGCCAACACCCGCAGCGAACTGCTCGACCGCCTGAGCCGCGAACTCAATGCCCTGCTGAACGAATCAATCACCCTGCAACTCAACCAGAAACAGCTGCAAGCCACGGCTAAATCCCTGCGCGCCACGCTGGAAGAACAGATGTTCTGGATTCCCAGCAACAAGCCGCTGGACTTAGCCTGGCTGCGCATCGCGCCGCGTTACCTGCAAAGCCAGGTCGCCGATATCGCCTGGGGCTCGGGCATCAAGCAGCTGTTTGAAGCCCTGGGCGAGCGGCCGTGGTTCTTTATTCCCTTGGCCTTGGTCAGCGGCCTGCTGATCTGGCAGCGCGCCACCATCTACCGCAAGCTCAATGCCCTGCACGAAGACATCGGCCACTACAAACGCGACAGCCAACTGCACACGCCGCTGGCTCTGCTGCTAAATATTTTGCTGGCCTTGCCGGTGTCGTTACTGCTGGCCTTGGGCGGCCTGGCGCTGCGCGTTGATGCCCGTGGGCAAAACGCCGCGCTGGGCCTCGCCTTGCTGGAGATGGCCCAGGCCTGGCTGGTGTTCTACACCCTGTACCGCATTCTGGCGCCTGGTGGCGTGGCCGAGCTGCACTTCCGCTGGCCGCGTCCGCAGGTCGACTTCATCAGCAAACAAGTGCGCAACCTCGGCCTGGTGGTGATGGCCTTGGTGGCGGTGGTAAGCGTGGCCGAGCAACAACCGGCGGCGCTGGCCGAAGACGTGATCGGCATCGTGATCGTGCTGACCTGTTTCTGCCTGATGACCTGGCTGCTGGGCAAATTACTCTTGGGTGAACAACTGCGCGAACACGCCTCACCGTTCCGCCTGGCCATTGGTGCCGCGTTTACCCTGCTGCCATTCGCACTGATCATCGCCGTGGGTTTTGGCTACTACTACACCTCGCTAAAACTCACCGACCGGCTGATCAACACCCTGTACTTGCTGATTATCTGGCTAATCGTTGAGGCGGCGTTTGTCCGGGGTCTGGCCGTGGCCGCCCGGCGCCTGGCCTATGCCCGCGCCCTGGCCAAACGCCAAGCGCAGGCAAAGGAAAATGTCGACGGCGACGAAGTACCGGTAGAAACCCCGACCCTGGACATCGACCAGGTCAACCAACAATCCCTGCGCCTGATCCGCCTAACCTTACTGGCCGGCTTTATCGGCTGCCTGTACCTGGTATGGGCCGACCTGATCAGCGTGTTCGCCTACCTCGACAACGTCACCCTCTACCAATACGCCACCGGCACCGGCAGCGCCGCCACGCAGGTGCCAATCAGCCTGCTCGACGTGCTCGGCGCTCTGCTGATCATCGGCGTGACCATTGCCCTGGCCAACAACCTGCCCGGCTTGCTGGAAGTGTTGGTGCTCTCGCGCCTGTCACTGGCCCAAGGCAGCGCTTACGCCACCACCACCCTGCTCTCCTACGCGATTGCCGGCATCGGTATCGTCAGCACGCTGTCGACCCTCGGGGTGAGCTGGGACAAACTGCAATGGCTGGTAGCGGCGCTGTCGGTGGGTATCGGTTTTGGTATGCAAGCGATCTTCGCCAACTTTATTTCCGGCATCATCCTGCTGTTCGAACGCCCAGTACGGATTGGCGACCTGGTGACCATCGGCACCGTAACCGGCACGGTCAATCGCATCCGCATCCGCGCCACGCACATCACCGATGGCGACCGCAAAGCCGTAATCGTGCCGAACCAAACCATCCTCACCAGCCAATTAATCAACTGGACGCTGACCGACACCGTCACCCGTATCGTGCTGACCTTTAACGTCCAGCGCGGCAGCGACCTGGAACTGGTGCGCAAACTGATGATGCAAGCCGTACAGGAAAACTCCCGCGTACTGCGCGACCCAGCGCCAACCGTACAACTGACCTCCTACGGCGCCAGCACCCTGGACCACGAACTGAAAATCTACGTGCGCGAACTCGGCGACCGTGGCCCGGCCACCGACGAACTCAACCGCCGCATCGACCAACTGTTCCGCGACAACGACATCAACTCCAGCGCCACGCCGAAGATGGAAATCTACCTGGCCAATCAACATGGGCAAGAACAGAAAGTTGCCAGCGAAGAACAACCGCAAGAAACGGCAACACCTAAACCGTAAATGTAGGAGCGAGCTTGGACTAAAGGCCAACCCTCACCCCTAGCCCCTCTCCCGCAAGCGGGAGAGGGGAATCCATCTCCGATCCAGCCGGATTACTCGATGGAGCCCCCTCTGCCGTTTTAAGAGAGAGGGGCACTTGATCTGGCATGTGATCTTGATGCACCCGCCCCGTTAGCGAAGGCCGAGTGGAATCGTTGATTAGGGGGCTGAGCCGCCGGGAGCGGCGAAAGGCAAAGACAGGCCAGGGACGCCCAGTTTTGCCGGCCCCCGGAACAACGAAGGAGCGAGGGAAGTCGCAGCGCAGCGCAGACCCGATGCAGGGGCTAGCGTTTTTGGTTACTTTTTTGTGGTCCGGCATCCCGGCGACTGCAAAAAGTAACTCGCGCGTAAGGCGCGAAACAGATCTATCAGCCCACGCGGTAACGAAGAAAAACACCAAGAGCTGGTGCGCACAGCACACCCTATAAGCACCGTAGCGCCGCGCAAACCACACGCCCACTCATTACCCAAGGGACGTAGCCGTTGAAAACCCTCGCCGAGCTAGATTTCGACAACCGCTTCGCCCGCCTCGGCGACGCCTTCTCCACCGAAGTGCTGCCCGAGCCCATCGACGAACCGCGTCTCGTGGTAGCCAGCCCCGCCGCCATGGCCCTGCTCGACCTCGACCCCGCCGAAGCCGAACAACCGGTATTCGCCGAAATCTTCGCCGGCCACAAACTCTGGGAAAGCGCCGAACCCCGCGCCATGGTTTATTCCGGCCACCAATTCGGCTCGTACAACCCACGCCTGGGCGATGGCCGTGGCCTGCTGCTCGGCGAAGTGGTGAACGAGGCCGGCGAACATTGGGACCTGCACCTCAAAGGCGCCGGGCAAACCCCCTACTCGCGTATGGGCGATGGCCGCGCAGTGCTGCGCTCCTCAATTCGTGAATTTCTCGCCTCCGAAGCGCTGCATGCGTTGGGCATTCCCAGCAGCCGCGCGCTGTGCGTCACCGGTTCCAGCACCCCGGTCTGGCGTGAGAAAAAAGAAAGCGCGGCCATGGTGCTGCGCCTAGCGCCCAGCCATGTGCGCTTTGGTCACTTCGAATACTTCTACTACACCAAGCAGGAAGAACAGCTCAAAGCCCTGGCCGAGCATGTGCTGAGCTGCCATTTCCCCGAGTGCCTGGCACAGCCTGAACCGCACCTGGCGATGTTCCGCGAAGTGCTGGAGCGCAACGCCGAGCTGATCGCTTACTGGCAGGCCTATGGCTTCTGCCACGGGGTGATGAACACCGACAATATGTCGATCCTCGGCATCACCTTCGACTACGGCCCGTTTGCCTTTCTTGACGACTTCGACGCCCAGTTTATCTGCAACCACTCCGACGACGCCGGCCGTTACTCCTTTAGTAACCAAGTACCGATTGCCCACTGGAACCTATCGGCCCTGGCCCAGGCGCTCACGCCGTTTATAGGCGTGGAAGCGCTACGCGACACCCTTAATCTGTTCTTGCCGCTGTACCAGGCGCATTACCTAGACCTGATGCGTAAACGCCTGGGCCTGTTTAGCGCCGATGAAAAAGACAGTGCGCTGATCGAACGCCTGCTGCAACTGATGCAAACCAGCCCGGTGGACTACACCCGGTTTTTCCGCGCGCTGGGCGACAGCCCAGCGGCTGATGCGCTCAAACGCCTGCGCGATGAGTTTGTCGACCTGGCCGGTTTTGATAGCTGGGCGGCCGACTATCGGGCGCGCAGCGAAAGCGAAGGGCTGCCGCAAGCCGAACGGCAACAGCGTATGCATGCGGTCAACCCGAAATACATCCTGCGCAATTACCTGGCGCAGCAAGCCATTGAGGCGGCGGAGAAAGGCGATTACAGCGAAGTGCGCTTGCTCCATGCGGTATTGAGCAAACCCTTCGACGAGCAGCCGGGCAACGAACGCTTTGCCGAGCGGCCGCCGGAATGGGGCAAGCACTTGGAAATCTCCTGTTCTTCGTAAGACGTCCGATCCCTCTGGTCGTCGGCCATACTGCGTCGCTCCCCCCCTGTTCTCGGCAACCCTCTTCTTACGTACACTGCGGAAAAAACGCAGGCAAGGAGAGCAGTTTGCACACCGCCGCTTTATGGATAGCCGCCTCGGCCCTATTTCTGCTGCCGCCTGCGTTTGCCCACGCCGACGACGACCCTCTGCTGGACTCCCCCGCCGCCAACACCAGCGCCCCGCGCGTCGCCCGTGGCGTGCTGCGGGCGCGTGATCAGGCGACTCTCTCCAGCGAGCTGGCAGGGCGCATCACCGAGATGCCCTTTGCCGAGGGCCAAGACTTCAAAAAAGACGACGTGCTGGTGCGCTTCGATTGCAGTGCCTACCAGGCCCAGCAAGAAGCCGCCCAGGCGGCAGTGCGCGCGGCCAATGAACAGCTCAAGCACAACAACCAATTGGCCGCGCTGAATTCCGTGGGGCGTTTTGAAGTGGCTCAGGCTGAGGCAAAACTGGCCCAATCCCAGGCCGAGGCCAAGGTGTATCAGGTGCAGACGCGCCGCTGCACGGTGGTGGCGCCCTTTAGTGGGCGGGTGGTGCAACGCAAGGTGCAGCCGTTTGAGAGTGTCAGTGGTGGCACGCCGCTGCTGGAAATTGTCGATAACCGTACCTTGGAAGTGCACCTGCTAGTGCCCTCCAGTTGGCTGGGCTGGCTTAAGACCGGCAGCCATTTTCAGTTCACCGCCGATGAAACCGGCACGCCCTTGCAAGTCACGGTAAAACGCCTGGGCGCGCGCATTGATGAAGGCAGCCAGACCCTGCTGCTGATCGGCACCCTGCCCGCCGATGCCAGCGGTTTGCTCGCCGGCATGAGCGGCAGCGCGCAGTTTGCGGAGTCGCCATGACGGCCTCGCAACCGGGCCTGGCCGAGCGGCTGATCGCGCAGTTTTTGCTGCTGGAACGCCAGGCCCGCGCGGCCAAAGACATCGACCACTTGGCCTATGCGCTGGTCAATGACGGCCAGGGGCTGTTTGGTTTTCGCCATGCTGCGCTGCTGATTGCCGGCAAGGTGCGCGCCCTGACCGGCGTCAGCGTGGTTGAGCCTAACGCGCCCTTTGTCGCCTTTGTCGAACATGCCGCTGCGCAGTTGTTGCGCCAGGGCCGGTCGCAGCTACCCGGCGTGGTGCCCGTGGCCAGCCTGGACGGGCAAAGCCAGGCGGATTGGCAAAGCTTGTCCGCCGCCGAGGTGGTGTGGTTGCCACTTTTAGATCGCCAGCAGCAACCCTTTGGCGGCTTGTGGATTGCCCGCGAGCTGCCCTGGAGCGAGGCCGAGCAAACCCTGCTGGTGCAGCTTGCCGACTGTTACAGCCATGCCTGGCGTGCGCTGCAACCGGGTAAGCCGTGGCGCTTGCGCTGGCCGAAAAAGAAAATTCTCGCGGTGGCTGCGGCGGCCCTGCTGGTGCTGCTGGTGCCGATTCGTCAGTCGGTGCTGGCGCCGGCCGAGGTGGTGCCCTTGGGCGGCCAAGTGGTGGCCGCGCCGGTGGATGGGGTGATTGCCGAGTTTCTGGTCAAACCCAACCAAGGGGTAAAAGCCGGCGAGGTGCTGGTGCGCTTTGATGCCACCAGCATCAAGGCCCAGGCCGATGTAGCCGAGCGCAGCCTGAATGTGGCCGAGGCAGAGTTGAAAGCCAATGCACAACGGGCCTTTGCCGACGCTGACTCCAGCGCGCGCATCGACCTGTTTGCCGCCCGCGTTGAGCAAAAACGCGCCGAGCGTGACTACGCCAAACAACTGCTGGCCCGCACCGAAGTGCGCGCTGAGCGCGATGGCATTGCCGTGTTCGCCGACGCCCAGCGCTGGACCGGCAAACCGGTACAAACCGGCGAGCGGCTGATGGAAATTGCCGACCCCAACCAGGCCGAGCTGCGCATCGAACTGGCCGTGGGCGACGCCTTGGCCTTTGCCCCCGGCAGCGAAATCAGCCTGTTCCTCGACAGCGATCCCCTGCACCGGCATATCGCCCATCTGCAACGCAGCGCCTACGAAGCCGAGCAGACCGCCACTGGCCAACTGGCCTATCGCCTGGATGCCAGCTTTAACGAAAGCCCGCCACGTATTGGCCTGCGCGGCACCGCCAAGCTGTATGGCGAGCGTGCACCGCTGGCACTTTATCTATTGCGCCGGCCCTTGGCGGCGTTGCGTCAGACGGTGGGCTTGTAGATGCAACTGCCCGGGCTGCGCGCCGATTTGCAGGTCTCGCCGGCGGCTGCCGCGCTGGATGGCTCGCCGCAATGGACCCTGGCCGACCCCTTACGCGGGCGCTACTTCAAACTCGGCGGCGCGGCCATGCGCCTGTTGCGCCATTGGGGCTTGGGCCACGCTGAGCACGTATTGCAGGCGGCCAACCGTGAGCCCGGCGTACCGCTGGCCGAGGACGACATCGAAGAGCTGCTGCGTTTTCTCCGTGGTCACGACTTGATCAGCGCGGTGGATAACGAACAACGCGCCAGTTACGCCGCCAAGGCCCAGCAGGGTAAACACGGGCTGTGGCAAACGTTGCTGCACCAATACCTGTTTTTCCGCATTCCGCTGTGGCGCCCGGACGCCTTTCTCAACCGCACCTGGCCCCTGCTGCAACGCTTCGGCCCCAACCTGCTGCGCATTGGCATGCCGCTGATCTTGCTGCTCGGCGGCTTGTTGGTGGCGCGCGACTGGGAGCGTTTTATCGCCACCTTTCCACACCTGTTTAGCCTGGGCGGTGCCGTCGCCTTTGCCGTGGCGCTGACCTTCGCCAAGCTGTGCCACGAATTCGGCCATGCCTATATGGCCAAGCGTGCCGGTTGCCGGGTGCAGAGCATGGGCGTGGCCTTTATGGTGATGCTGCCGATGTTCTACACCGACGTCAGCGACGCCTGGCGGGTGAATGAACGCCGCTCGCGGTTGCTGATTGGCGCCGGCGGGGTTATGGCCGAGTTGCTGCTAGCCTGCCTGGCGCTGCTGGCCTGGTCACTCTTGCCCGACGGCCCGGCGCGTAGCGCGGCCTTTATGCTGGCCAGCGCCACCTGGCTGACCACCTTGGCGGTCAACCTCAATCCGTTTATGCGCTTTGATGGTTATTTTTTGCTCAGCGACTTGTGGGGTGTGGATAACCTTCAAGGTCGCGCCTTTGCCCTGTGCCGCTGGCGCCTGCGTGAGGCGCTGTTCGGCTATGGCGAGCCGGCGCCGGAGCCTTGGTCGCCGACCCTGCAACGGCGCCTGCTGTGGTGGGGTTACGGTTCCTGGCTGTGGCGCGCGGTGCTGTTTTTCGGCATCGCCCTGGCGGTGTACCACATGTTTTTCAAGGTACTGGGCATCTTCCTGATGCTGGTGGAATTGCTCTGGTTTATCGTCCTGCCGGTGCTCAAGGAAGCCCAGGTGTGGTGGCAACAACGCGAGCGCGCTCACCCCGGTAAAGCCTTGCTGCTCGGCGTCACGCTGCTGGCGCTGGCCTTGCTTCTGCTGCTGCCCTGGCGCACGACGGTGGAAATTCCCGCGCAACTGGAAGCCGCCGGTAACACCGCCCTGTATGCGCCGCTGCCGGCGCGCTTGAAAAGCGTGCAGGTGGTGGATGGCCAGGCGGTTAAACCGGGCGATGTGCTGCTGGAGTTGGAAGCGCCGGACCTGGATTCGCGCCAGGCCATTGTGCGCAGCCAAATCGACATTCTGCAGCTGCAACTCAAGCGCCAGGCCGGGCGCAGCGAAACCATCGCCGATATCGGTGTACTCGAACAGCAACTGGCCGAGGCGGTGGCCGAGTACCGCGGCTTGGCTGCACAGCGCCAACGGTTGCAAGTGCGCGCCCCCCAGGCCGGTATTGTCCGCGAGCTCATGCCCAACCTGCTGCCGGGGCGTTGGTTGGCCCCGCGCGATGTACTGGTGCGGATCATCGCCCCCGGCCTGCAACTGCGGGGTTATCTGCCCGAAGACCAACTCTGGCGCGTGGCCCCAGGCGCCGAGGGCCGCTTTGTGGCCGACGACCCGGCCCGCGCCGCGCCCCATGTGCGTCTGGAGGAAGTGGACGCCAATGGCGTGGCCTACCTGCAACTGGAAGCGCTGGCCTCAGACCATCACGGCCCTATCGCGGTAAGGCGTAATGCACAGCAACAAGCCGAACCGCTGCAAGCCCAATACGGCGCCCGTCTGCAGCTGCTCGACACCTTCGCCGCGCCCGCGCAGCCGCTGCGTGGAATGGTGGTGATTGCGGGCAAGGGCGAGTCGGTGCTCGGTTCGCTATGGCGCAGGCTGGCGGCGCTGGGTGTGCGCGAGAGCGGTTTCTAGCCCAGGCCGCAGGCTCGATGCCTGAAGGCAAACCAAGCGACTGGCGGTCTGCATGGCGAAAGGCTCAAGGATTGTGTCCTACAATAAAATCCCGGATATTACTTCGGAACATTCCTACAAAGTTGTTGTCTCGCGATGTACATGGAGGTTGTCTGTGAAGTTCTTTGACCTGTTCTGGTCTGCCCGAGCGGGCACCTCTGCCAAACGTGCGCCGCTGGCATCCTTGCTGGAACCGCGCATGCTGTTCGACGGCGCCGTCGCCGCCACGGTGGCCGACGCCGCCGCCAACAGCAACGACCACGCCACGGCCGACAGCGCCGCCAAGAACACCAGCGCCGATGACAGCTCCCAGCACGCCAGCGCCACACCGCCACCGGCCGCCACCAGCGACAACCGCCATGACGTGGTGTTTATCGATGGCCAGGTAGGCGACAAACAACAGCTTATCGATGGCCTCAAACCTGGCACCGAAGTGGTGGTGCTGGACAGCAATAAAGACGGCCTGCAACAGATCGCCGACTACCTCAAAGACCGCAGCGATATCGATGCCATCCATATCATCAGCCACGGTGACACCGGCAAGGTGCAGTTAGGCAATGGCTGGCTGGATAACAGCAACCTGGCCGCCCATGGCGAAGCGCTGGCCAGCATTGGCAAGGCGCTGAGCGCCGATGGCGACATTCTGCTGTACGGCTGCACGGTCGGCGCCAATGGTGAAGGCCAAGACTTTATCCAGGCACTGGCGGCCAAAACCGGCGCCGACGTGGCCGCCTCCGACGATGCCACCGGCGCTACCAGCCGCGGTGGTGATTGGGTATTGGAGCGCCAAATCGGCAGCGTGGAAACCACCGCCCTGCACTTCGATGCCTACAGCGGCTTGCTGGCCAACGGCACCATCACGTTCAATGGCAACGACAACGGTAATTGGGCCGATGGCATTGCCGAGGATGGTAATGGCGGCTCAAGCGATCTGCCGGGCATCACCATTCAGATTTCCAACGTGACCAACACGGCGGGCAGCTCGTTAGGCCTGCCGCTGGTGTACGGCGACGCACAAAACGGCGACTTTTTTTACGCCCTCACCACCTACGACGCGTCAGTACTGGGCAGCGGTTGGAAAGGCATGCAAATCCGTTCGGCCGATGGCGCCGAATTCAAGCTCAGCGGTTTCGAGTACTGGAACTACGGCGAGGGCGCCGACACCCTGGTGACGGTCAAGGGCTACCGCGACGGAGTCGAGGTAGCGAGCACCACCGGCCTCACCACCTTCAACGGCTTCGGTTACCAACAGAAGACCTTCGCGCTGGATAGCACCTTTGGCGCGGTGGACTCGGTGATTCTGTACACCGCGAACAACAGCTTTCACGGGCTTAACGCTATTCAAATCGCCGACCCGGTAATGCCCAATGCCTCGCCGGTCGCCACCACCAGCGGCGGCACCACGGCCTTCACCGAGGGCAACAATGTCACCAGTACCCCGGTGGTGATCGACAGCGGCATCACCCTGACCGACAGCGATAACAGCACCCTGGCCAGCGGCACGGTGAGCATTACCGGTAAC
Organism: Pseudomonas sp.; assembly: GCF_037994325.1. Classification (GTDB taxonomy): domain Bacteria; phylum Pseudomonadota; class Gammaproteobacteria; order Pseudomonadales; family Pseudomonadaceae; genus Aquipseudomonas. Next base: position 8,057 of record NZ_JBBNAH010000381.1, on the reverse strand, counting down.
TTCCAGAGCGGTCAGGATGTGCTGGCATTCACCAACAACCCAGCCACCATGGGCAATATCTCCGGTAACTATAACGCCGGCACCGGCGTACTCAGCCTGAGCTCGGCTGGCGCCACCGCCACCTTGGCGCAATGGCAAGCGGCGTTGCGCTCGGTGACGTACACCGACAGTTCCAACTCGCCCAACGTCAGTAACCGCACGGTCAGCTTTGTCGTTAACGACAGCAACTCCAACAGCACGGCCGGCACCAAAGTCGTCTCGGTCACGGCGGTGAACGACACCCCGGTTACCAGCGCCTCCGGTGGGCAGACGGCCTTTACCGAAGGCAACAATGTCACCAGCACGCCAGTTGTTGTCGACAGCGGTTTTACCGTCACTGACCTGGACAACAGCACCCTGGCGAGCGCCAACGTGTCGATCACCGGCAACTTCCAGAGCGGCCAGGACGTGCTGGCCTTTACCAACAACCCGGCGACCATGGGCAATATCTCAGGCTTCTACACCAGCGGCACCGGTGTCCTGGCACTGAACTCGGTCGGCGCCACCGCCACGCTGGCGCAATGGCAAGCGGCACTGCGCTCGATCACCTACACCAACAGTTCCGACACCCCGAATACCAGCACCCGGGTGATTGCCTTTGCCGTCAACGATGGCAGCAACTCCAGCACCGCCTCCAAACAGGTGACGGTAGCCGCCGTCAACGACACGCCGGTGGCCACGGCGTCGGGCGGCAACACGGCGTTTACCGAAGGCAATAACACCACCAGCACGCCGGTGGTGATCGACAGCGGCATGACCCTGAGCGACCTCGACAACAGCACCCTGGCGGGCGCCACCGTGGCGATTACCGGCAATTTGCAAAACAGCCAAGACTCGCTGTTGTTCACCAACAACCCGGCGACCATGGGCAACATCGGCTCTGCCTATGACGGCAGCACCGGGACCTTGACCCTGAGTTCAGCAGGCGCCACCGCCAGCCTGGCGCAATGGCAAGCGGCGCTGCGTTCGATCATGTACTACAACAGCTCGGAAAACCCGAATACCAGCAACCGCACCATCAGTTTCAGCGTCAATGACGGCAACGCCGACAGCGCGGTGACGAGCAAAGTAGTGACCGTTGCGGCCGTTAATGACACACCCATCGCCACCAACTCGGGCGGCACCACCGCGTTTACCGAAGGCAACAACGCCGCCAGTACGCCGGTGGTGGTCGACAGCGGCTTTACTGTTTCTGATATCGATAACTCGACCCTGGCCAGCGCCAGCGTGGCGATCACCGGCAACCTGCACGCCAGTGAAGACGTACTGGCGTTCACCAATAACCCGGCGACCATGGGCAATATCGCGGGCTTCTATAACAGCGGCAGCGGGGTCATGACGCTGAGCTCAGCGGGCGCCTCCGCCACGCTCGCCCAATGGCAGGCGGCGCTGCGCTCGGTCACCTACAGCAATAGCTCGGAAAGCCCCAGCACCAGTACCCGCACCCTCAGCTTTACCCTCAACGACGGCAACACCAACAGCAGCGCCAGCACTAAAAACGTCAGCGTCAGCGCCGTCAACGATAGCCCGGTGACCAGCACCTCGGGCGGCGTTACCACGTTTACCGAAGGCAATAACGTCACCAGCACACCGGTGGTAGTAGACAGCGGCATTACCTTGAGCGACGCCGATAACAACACCCTGGCCAGTGCCACCGTGGCGATTACCGGCAACTTCCAAAGCGGCGAAGATGAGCTGAGTTTTACCAACAACCCGGCCACCATGGGCAATATCAACGCCTCCTACAACGCGGCCACCGGGGTAATGACCCTGACCTCCGCAGGCGCCACGGCGACCCTGGCGCAATGGCAGGCCGCCTTGCGCTCGGTGACCTACACCGACACCGCCCAGTCGCCCAATATCAGTACTCGCCTCATCAGTTTCAGCACCAGCGATGGCACTCAAGACAGCAACGTCGCGAATAAGGCCGTGACGGTGAACACGGTGGATAACAGCCCGGTCGCCAGTACCAGCGGCGGCACAACGGCCTTTACCGAAGGCAACAATGTCACCAGCACGCCGGTGGTGATCGACAGCGGCTTTACCCTCACCGACCTGGACAGCAGCACCCTGGCCAGCGCCAGCGTGGCAATTACCGGCAACTTGCAGAGCGGCCAGGATGTGCTGGCTTTTACCAACAACCCGGCAACCATGGGCAATATCACTGGCAGCTACAACAGCGCCACCGGTGTGTTTAGCCTGAGTTCTGCGGGCGCCACCGCCACCCTCGCCCAATGGCAGGCGGCGTTGCGTTCGGTGACCTACAGCAACAGCAGCGAGCAGCCCAACACCAGCAACCGAACGGTCAGTTTCAGCGTCAATGACGGCAGCTCCAGCAGCAACCTGGCGAGCAAAGTGGTCAGCGTTACCGCGGTCAACGACGCGCCGGTTAATAGCCTGCCGGGCGCCCAGGCCCTGCAGCAGGACGGCACCCTGACGTTTAACACCGGCAACGGCAACCTGATCAGCATCAGCGATACCGATGGCGGCGGCGGTGTTGAACAGGTCACCCTGACCGCCACCAACGGCCTGCTGACCCTGGGCGGCACCAGCGGCCTGAGTTTTATCGTGGGCTCAGGCACTGGCGATGCCAGCATGACGTTCCAAGGCACCCTGGCCGACATCAATATCGCCCTCAATGGCCTGACCTTCACCCCCACCGCCGGTTACAACGGCGCCGCCAGTCTGCAGATCAGCAGTAATGACCTGGGCCTGACAGGCCCCGGCGGCAGTCGAACCGATACCGACACCCTGGCCATTACCGTCAACCCTAACAACCCGATGGTGACTGGCGTCAGCGCCAACAGTGGCACTTACGGCATCGGCGCGACAGTGAACATCACCCTGACCTTCAACCAGGCGGTGAACGTCGACACCACGGGCGGCACGCCAACCCTGCTGTTGGAAACCGGCAGCATCGACCGCAGTGCCACTTATGTGTCTGGCTCGGGCAGCAACACCCTGACGTTCAGCTACACGGTGCTGCCCGGAGACGTCAGCGCCGACTTGGACTACGCCAGCGGCAGCGCTCTGGCGCTCAATGGCGCAACGATTCAATCGGCAACCAGTGACCAGGCCATTCTCACCCTGCCAACCCCAGGAACCGCCAACTCCCTGGCCGCCAATACCAATCTGGTGATTGATGGCATAGCCGCTACCGTGACCTCAGTGACGCCACCTGCCGGGACCACCTATGGGGCTGGGCAAAACCTCGACTTTATCGTCAACCTGTCGGAAGCCGTCAGCGTCGACACCACCGGCGGCACGCCGCGCCTGGCGGTCACTCTGGATACCGGCGGCACCGCCTATGCCAACTACGTCTCCGGCTCCGGCACATCGGCCCTGGTGTTCCGCCTCACCCTGAGCAACGGCCAGGCGGACAGCAACGGCATCAGCCTGGGCAGCGGTATCAATCTCAATGGCGGCACCCTGCGCGACAGCGCCGGCAATAACGGCGTGCTTACCCTCAATAACGTCGGCAGTACCGCAGCTGTACTGGTGGATGCCATTGCCCCGACTGTCAGCGCCATCGTGCTGGATGGACCATCGCCCACCAATGCCAGCAGCGTCAGCTATACCGTGACCTTTAGCGAAGACGTCACGGGCGTCGACACCAGCGACTTCAGCCTGGTCACCAGCGGCGGCGTGACCGGCAACGTGCAGTCGGTGGTGCAGATCAACCCCCACACTTACCAAGTGCTGGTCGATGGCATTACCGGCCTGGGTAGCCTGGGCTTAAACCTGAACCCAACGGGCACCGGCATTTCCGACAGTACCGGCAATGCCAGCGCCGGCGGTTTCAGCGGGCCGACCTACACCATCGGTATTCCGGCCGCGCCACCAACCCCGCCGGATGTGAGCGGCGACCCGGAATTCCGCGCCAACCCACCGGTGACCACGCTGCCACCACCGGCAACACCGCTGCAACCGATGCCGCCGGTGGTATCGCCTCCGGTCAGCACCTCGCCGCTGCTGCCGCCGCCATTGTTCGAGGTGCCCAGCGTCGGCAGCGGCATTCCCACCCTGGGCAATATTTTTATTAACCAGAACCCGCTGGCACCCAGCTATATCGCCCAAGTGTTTGCCAGCAGCGACAGCGGCGGCAATGGCAACGGCGTAGGTTTCTTGGGCTTTGGCGGCGGTGATGGCGGCATCTTTGGCAGCAGCAGCCTGTCCGGCTTGTTCAGCAAGGAAAGCGCCGGTGACGTCACGCCCATCAAGCTCTTTGACAAAAACGGCAAAGGCGCTGACGCCAGCAACAGCCTGCGCGGCGCCTTCGGCGCGCAAACACTGGGGGAACAGTTGCAGCAGTTACACCACAACAAACAACAACAGGTGCAGGAACTCGCCCAGGCACTTGGGCAACTGACCGACACTTCGACGCCCGCTTAAGCGTCACTCAACAGACTATTTGCCGGTAGGACTTGCCGCGTTTAGGGGGCGGCACAAGGATGAATAAAAGCCACAAACTCTTCAGTGCAAGCCTGCTTGCCCTGGCCGTCAGCGGCTGTGCCGTGACCAGTCAACCGATTGACCACAGTGAAAGCCGCGCCCGCGCCAGCAGCGACCTGGTGAGCATGTTCAAGGATCAGGAGCCCCTCAATGGCCCGCTGACCTTGCACGACGCCATGGCCCGGGCGGTGAAGTACAACCTCGAAGCGCGCCTGAAAGTGATGGAAGAAGCCTTGGCCCAGCACCAGGTCGACCTCGCTACCTTCGACATGCTGCCGCGTATGGCGCTCTCGGCAGGGTACGCTGGGCGCGACAACGTCAGCGCCTCCAGCAGCGAAAGCGTGCGCACCAAAACCCAGTCTTTGGAGCCGTCCACCTCGCAAGACCGCGACCGCCGTGTCGCCGACCTGACCATGGTGTGGAACGTGCTCGACTTTGGCGTCGCCTATGTCAGCGCCAAGCAGCAGGGCGACCAGCGCCTGATCGTTGAAGAACGCCGGCGCAAGGTGATCCACACCATCACCCAAGACGTGCGCTCGGCCTACTGGCGCGCCGTCGCCGCCGAACGCCTGCTGGGCCAGATCGACAGCCTGATGGCGCGTGTCGACCAAGCCCGCAGCAATAGTCAGAACCTCAGCCAGAACCGCATCGGCGACCCAATTCAAGCGCTGAGCTACGAGCGCTCGCTGATCGAAGCCACCCGCCAATTGGAAGAGCAGCGCAAGGCGTTGTCCCTGGCCAAAACCGAGCTGGCTACCCTGATCAACCTGCCGATTGGCACCGACCTGAAACTGGCCGCCCCCGAGGGCTACGACGTACCGCAGTTGAATGTGGATATGGCGCAGATGGAACAGCAGGCCCTGGCCAGCCGCCCGGAACTGCGCGAGCAGGATTACCAGGCGCGCATCAGCGCCGCCGAAACCCGCAAAGCCATGCTGCGACTGCTACCGGGCCTGGAGTTTTCCGCTGGCGGCCACTACGACAGCAACTCCTTTCTGGTCAACCAGAGCTGGGCCGACTATGGCGTGAAGATCACCTGGAACCTGTTTAACGTGCTGTCCGCGCCAGCAGCTATCGACGTGGCCAAAGCCGGTGAACAAGTGGCTGCGGCGCGGCGCCAGGCGATGTCGATGGCGGTGCTGGCCCAGTTGTACGTGGCCAACGCCAACTTTAACGAAGCCAAGCGTCAGTTCCAGACCAGCCAGCAACTGGCCAACCTCGACGAACAAATCGCCGGGCAACTGCGCAACCGCTACAAGGCCCAAGGCATTGGTGAACTGGACCTGATCCAGGGCGAACTCAACACCCTGCAAGCCGACCTGCGCCGCGACCTGGCCTACGCCGAACTGCGCAACAGCTACGGTCAACTGTTCGCCAGCGTCGGCCTCGACCCGCTGCCTAACCAGCTGCCGTCGAACCAACTCAGCGCCATCTCCAAAGCCATTGGCGACAGTGAAGCGCGCTGGCAGCAGGGCAATATCCAGCCCAACTAAACGGCACATGCTGTGTAGGTGTCTATGCGCACCAAGCGGTCTCCCCCCGACATCGCTGGCGCGCATAGACACCCTACGAGAGCAAAAGCTAATAACCACAAAGCATATAGATCTGCCCAACGATTCTTAGACTCTCTAAGCCAACATCACTAAGGTGGCGCCACCTTGCGGCTAACCGCATGACCCCGATACAGGCTCCGCTGTAGATGAAAATCCGCGAACTCGATTACACCCCCAGCCCAATCAACACCGAACACCAGGCAATGGGCTTGCCGCCAATCGAAGACCATATTTCCCACCCCGCCAATCACCCGGTGCTGCGCATTGCCATGTGGCTGGCGGTGGCTATTTTGCTCAGCCTGTTGGGCTTTCTCGCCTGGCGCCTGTTCTTTGGCAACAACCAAAGCAGCGGCCTGGAAATCATTGAAAGTGCGCTAACCAGCAAACTGTTCTGGAGCGCCGTGGCCGTGGGCTTTTTTGCCCAAGCCATCGACGGCGCGTTGGGCATGGCCTATGGCATTACCGCGACCACCTTTTTGCTCAGTGCCGGCGCTTCGCCTGCGGCCGCCAGTGCCAGCGTGCATATCGCCGAAGTGTTTACCACCGGGCTTTCCGGCATCTCCCATGTGAAGTTGGGCAACGTCAACAAGTCGCTGTTTTTGCGTTTGCTGATCCCCGGCATGATCGGCGCCGTGCTCGGTGCGGTGGTGATTACCCAGTTCGACGGCAAGGTACTTAAGCCGTTTATCTCGGCTTATCTGCTGATCATGGGCCTGTACATTCTGCGCAAGGCTTACCTGCACGTGGTGCAAAAGCGCGAGCCCAAACATATCGCCAAGCTGGCGCTGTTTGGCGGCTTTGTCGACGCTGCCGGTGGCGGCGGTTGGGGCCCGGTGGTGACCACCACGCTGATCGGTTCCGGCAGCGACCCACGCACCACCATCGGCTCGGTGAACTTCGCCGAATTCTTCCTCACCATCGCCAGCGCCACCTCCTTTATTCTGCTGGCCGGCCAACCGAGCACCTGGTTGTTGGTGGCGGGCCTGGTGTTTGGTGGTCTGTTTGCCGCCCCATTTGCTGCGCTGCTGTGCAAAAAACTGCATGCGAAAACCCTGCTGCTGATGATCGGCAGCCTGATCACCCTGATCAGCGCCTACAACATCTATATGGCCATCAGCGCTTGAAAGCCGGGCTGGGCGGCTCCAGATAGTGCCCATCGCCTCTGGAGCCGACCATGTCTGAATCCCTCGTTATTCCCTGCCCACACTGCAACGGCCTGAGCCGTATTCCCCATGAACGCCTAGGCGACAATCCGCGCTGTGGGCGCTGCAAAGAACAGGTGTTGCTGGGCAAACCCTTCGACCTCACTCAAGCCAGCTACGCCAACCAAATCAAAGGCGACCTGCCGTTGCTGGTGGACGTATGGGCCAGCTGGTGCGGCCCCTGCCAAGCCTTTGCGCCGACCTTCCAGCAAGCTGCCGGGCAACTCGTCGGCCGCGCCCGCCTGGCCAAGCTCGATAGCGAAGCCAATCAGCAGCTTTCCGCGCAACTGGGCATTCGCTCCATCCCCAGCCTGCTGCTATTTAAAAACGGCAAAGAAGTTGCCCGGCAAAGCGGCGCCCTGCCCTTGCAGCAGTTGCTGGCCTGGTTGAAAAGCCAAGGCATCTAAGCCGTCACTTTTAGTCAGTTGCGGCGAGCGCAGCGGTCATTGTTGTAAGCCAACGAACGGCTAGGCTGGTCCTCTGATAACAAAGAGGAACCGGCTATGGCATTCCCGCCCGAAATCGCCCGTCAGCTCACCGAAGAACAGATCGCTTTCGTCAAACGCAGCGGGCTTAAAGCCGAGGTCTTGGAGCCAGGCTTGGTGCGCCTGTGTATGCCACTGGCAGGCAATAAAAACCATATCGGCAGCATGTATGCCGGGGCGTTGTTTACCCTGGCTGAGATTCCCGGGGGCGCGTTGTTTCTTACCAGCTTCGACACCCAGCGCTTCTACCCCATCATCAAAGAAATGAACCTGCGCTTTCGCCGCCCGGCCACTGGCGATATTCGCGTGGAAGCGCGGCTGAGCGC
>NZ_JBBNAH010000380.1:0-2606 GCF_037994325.1 Pseudomonas sp. | reverse complement strand
ACGAAACCAGCCAATTTCCACCTAAGGGACATCCCATGACCTACCTCGCCAACCCCGACCGCTACCAAACCATGCCGTACCGCCGCGTCGGCCGCAGCGGTTTGGTGTTACCGGCCTTGTCCCTGGGCTTGTGGCATAACTTCGGCGACGCCACGCCAATCTCCACCCAACGCGCGTTGCTGCACACCGCCTTCGATCTGGGCATCAACCACTTCGACCTGGCCAATAACTACGGCCCGCCCTATGGCAGCGCCGAAACCAATTTCGGCCGCCTGTTAAAGGAAGATTTCAGCGCTCACCGCGATGAGCTGATCATCTCCAGCAAAGCCGGCTGGGACATGTGGCCAGGCCCGTATGGGCAGGGCGGCAGCTCGCGTAAATACCTGATCTCCAGCCTCGACCAGAGCCTGCAACGTTTAGGCCTCGACTACGTCGATATTTTCTACTCGCACCGCTTCGACCCGCTGACCCCGCTGGAAGAAACCGCTGGTGCGCTGGCCAGCATTGTTGAACAGGGCAAGGCGCTGTATATCGGCATTTCCTCCTACTCGGCCGGCAAAACCCGGGAAATCACCGCCTTGCTCCGTGAGCGTGGCGTGCCGCTGCTGATTCACCAGCCGGCGTATAACTTGCTCAACCGCTGGATCGAAAAAGACCTGCTCGATGCCACCGAGGAAGTTGGCGCCGGGGTGATTGTTTTTACTGCCCTGGCCCAAGGCCTGCTCAGCGACAAATACCTCAACGGCGTGCCGCAAGACTCCCGCGTCAATCGCCCAGGCGGCGGCTCGTTGCTGCCCTCGCACTTGTCTGAAGCCAATATCGAACGCGCCCGCGCCCTTAACGAAATCGCCAAACGCCGCGGCCAAAGTCTGGCGCAATTGGCCCTGGCCTGGACCCTGCGCGACCCACGGGTCACTTCCGCACTGATCGGCGCCAGCCACCCGGAGCAGATCATCGAAAACGTCGCCGCGCTAAACAACCTGGCCTTTAGCACTGAGGAGTTGGCCGAGATCGACCGCTTCGCCGTTGAAGGCGGGATCAACCTCTGGGAAAAACCCTCCACCGACTGGGAATAACCATGCGTTTTCTAAAAAGAGCCGCCTGCCTGCTCGGCGTGCTCGCTATCGCTCAGCAAAGCCTGGCGGCCGACCCCGCCAGCCTGCGAATCGGCTACCAAAAAGGCTCGGCCAGCTTGGTGCTGGCCAAAGAACACAAACTGCTGGAACAGCGCTTTGCCAACACCCAGATCAAATGGATCGAATTTCCGGCCGGCCCGCAAATGCTCGAAGCGCTGAATATCGGCGCCTTGGATGTTGGCTCCACCGGCGATATTCCGCCGCTGTTTGCCCAGGCGGCCGGCGCCGATTTGCTCTATATCGCCGCCGAACCGGCGAAGCCGCAAGCGGAAGTGATTGTGGTCGGCAACAGCAGCCCAATTCAGTCGGTGGCCGAGCTTAAAGGCAAAAAGGTTGCCTTCCAAAAAGGCTCCAGCTCGCACAACCTGCTGCTGCGTGCGTTAAACAAAGCCGGTTTGAAATTTACCGATATTCAGCCGGTCTACCTGTCGCCCGCCGACGCCCGCGCCGCCTTTGAACAGGGCAGTGTGGACGCCTGGGTCATCTGGGACCCGTACTACTCAGCCCTGGAGCTGGAAGGCAAAGCGCGCGTGCTGGCCAATGGCGAAGGGCTGGGCTTGATCGGACCATTCTTCCTGGCGGCGCGGCCATACGCCGAGGCTAACCCTGCTTTTATTCCCGCATTGCTGGATGAACTGGGCAAAGCCGAAGCGCTCACCCGCAGCGACAAAGCCGCCAGCATTCAACTGCTCGCCGGCTTTATGGGCCTGCCGCCAGCGGTGATCGAACGCACCTTCAGCCACCGCCCGGCATCGCCACCGATTGCGCTGAGTGCCGAGATTATTCAGGCGCAACAGGCCACGGCGGATTTGTTTTTTGCTAATCGGTTATTGCCCAAGAAATTGGACGTTGAGGCGGCGGTGTGGCGGCCGTAAACGGCATGCGTGTTGGTTAAAAAGGGGATCTCAGATCCCCTTTTTTGCACGCGCGGCGAGCGCTTTTAGGCGGTTTTGCCGTTGGACGCTTTGGTTAGCGCTTTGGCCATTTCGCTCAGGTGCTGAACGATGCCGGATTCGATGCTTTTATCGATAAAGGCATCGGCGGCGGACAGACGTTCTACGTAGAGCATCAGGTCGGCGGCGCGTTCGAGGGCGTCTTCTACAGGCACTCCGGCATTGACCGAGAACAGCGGGGTGCTGTCGAGGATGTCGAAGGGTAGGGCGGTGGTTACTTTTGAATGGTCATTCATTGGTGAAGCTCCGTATGTTTAGAAGCTTCCGATATTCGGGTCGCCAAACCCGATCGCTGATAGGCAGCGACGGCGGGACTATAGGGCGGGCTTTGGAGGGTTGGCAATGGGTTTTTGGCTGTTGCTGGTGCTCTGGGAAATGTCGCTATTCTGTTTTACCGCGTGGGCTGAACGTTTTGTTTCGCGCCTTACGCGCGACTTACTTTTGCCAGTCGCCCGGAATGCCGGCCCAGGCAAAAGTAAGCAAAAGGGCTTGCCCCTACCTTGGCCCTCCGCTGCGC
>NZ_JBBNAH010000379.1:0-5814 GCF_037994325.1 Pseudomonas sp. | reverse complement strand
TGCAGGTACTGCCGAATCTGGTACTGCCCTATAGCCGTATGGTGATCATTGGTTTCGCCCTATTTGTAGTGGTGCTGACCTGGCTGCTGCTAAACAAAACCCGCCTCGGCCTGAACGTTCGCGCCGTTACGCAAAACCGCAATATGGCCGCCTGCTGCGGGGTGCCTACCGGCCGCGTGGATATGCTCGCCTTTGGCCTGGGCTCCGGCATCGCCGGCCTGGGCGGCGTGGCCTTGAGCCAGATCGGCAACGTTGGCCCGGACCTTGGCCAGAGCTACATCATCGACTCGTTTCTAGTGGTGGTGCTCGGCGGTGTCGGCCAGTTGGCCGGCAGCGTGATGGCGGCCTTTGGTCTGGGCATTGCCAACAAGATTCTGGAACCGCAGATCGGCGCCGTACTGGGCAAAATCCTTATCCTCGCGTTGATCATTCTGTTTATTCAGAAGCGTCCGCAGGGCCTCTTTGCACTTAAAGGTCGGGTGATCGATTGAACCAGCCAATGAGCCTTACGCTGGCGCAAAAAGCCGGCCCCAAACTGACCCTCGGCGTGGGCGCCGTGGTGCTCGCCATTCTGATTATTCTGCCGCTGCTGCACCTGCTGCCGGCGGATAACCCGCTGCAAGTGTCGGCCTACACCCTGACGCTGGTGGGCAAGATTCTTTGCTACGCCATCGTTGCCCTGGCGCTGGATTTGGTCTGGGGTTACGCCGGCTTGCTGTCGCTCGGCCATGGCCTGTTCTTTGCCCTTGGCGGCTATGCCATGGGCATGTACCTGATGCGCGAAAGCGCCGGGGATGGCTTGCCGGCCTTTATGGTGTTTTTGTCCTGGACCGAATTGCCGTGGTACTGGACCGGCACCCAACACTTCCTCTGGGCCATGTGCCTGGTGGTGTTGGCGCCTGGGTTGCTGGCGCTGGTGTTTGGCTTCTTCGCCTTTCGCTCGCGGATCAAGGGTGTGTACTTCTCGATCATGACCCAGGCCCTGACCTTCGCCGGCATGCTGCTGTTTTTCCGCAACGAAACCGGTTTTGGCGGCAATAACGGCTTTACCAACTTCCGCACCATTCTTGGCTTCGACATCACCGCCCCCGGCACGCGCACGGCGTTGTTTCTGGCGATCGTCGCGCTGTTAGCCGCCAGCCTGTTCCTTGGCTGGCGCCTGGCGAAAAGCAAATTTGGCCGGGTGCTGACCGCCCTGCGCGATGCAGAAAACCGCCTGATGTTCTGCGGCTACGACCCACGCGGCTACAAGCTATTTATCTGGGTACTGAGCGCGGTGCTCTGTGGCCTGGCCGGGGCCTTGTATGTGCCGCTGGTGGGCATTATCAACCCCAGCGAAATGTCGCCGACCAACTCCATTGAGGCCGCTGTGTGGGTAGCCCTGGGCGGGCGTGGCAGCTTGATCGGCCCGGTGCTTGGCGCCGGTCTCGTTAACGGTATGAAGAGCTGGTTTACCGTGGCCTTCCCCGAGTATTGGCTGTTTGCCTTGGGGGCCTTGTTTATCTTGGTGACGCTGTATCTGCCCAAGGGTGTGATCGGCCTGCTGCGTAAAAAAGGAGAGCAATAATGCGCGCCACTCCTGTTCCTGAATTTATGCTTGAGCCGGCGTTTAACCCCAACGTCAGCCCCAACAGCGACGCCGGCACCAGCCGCGATGCACTGGGCCTGGGCCGCGCTGCCGGTCCCGGTTTGGATGTACGCCACGGCACCATCCTGACCCTGGAAGATATCAACGTCAGCTTTGATGGCTTCAAGGCACTGACCAACCTCAGCCTGTACATCGGCGTAGGCGAACTGCGCTGCATCATCGGCCCCAACGGCGCCGGCAAAACCACGATGATGGACGTAATAACCGGCAAAACCCGCCCCGACAATGGCAAAGCCTACTTCGGCGAAACCCTTGACCTGACGCGCATGAGCGAAGTGCAAATCGCCCAGTCCGGCATTGGCCGCAAGTTTCAGAAGCCGACGGTATTCGAAGCATTGAGCGTGTTTGAAAACCTCGAACTGGCTCTGAAAACCGACAAATCGGTATGGGCCAGCCTGCGCGCCAAATTGAGCGGCGAGCAGCGCGACCGTATCGATGAAGTGCTGACCACCATCAAACTGGAAAGCTCGCGCCACCGCGCTGCCGGACTGCTGTCCCACGGGCAAAAACAGTTTCTGGAAATCGGCATGCTGCTGATGCAAGACCCGCAACTGCTGCTGCTCGACGAACCGGTAGCGGGCATGACCGACGCCGAAACCGAATTTACCGCCGAACTGTTCAAATCCCTGGCGCGCAAACACTCGCTGATGGTGGTGGAGCACGACATGGGCTTTGTCGGCTCCATCGCCGACCACGTCACCGTACTGCACCAAGGCAGCGTACTGGCCGAAGGGTCGCTGGCGGATGTGCAGGCGGATGAACGGGTGATTGAGGTTTATCTGGGGCGCTAAAAAGCCCCTCACCCCCTGCCCCTCTCCCGCAAGCGGTAGAGGGGAGACCAGCCAACCGCGATCAGTCCCCTCTGCCCGCTTGCGGGAGAGGGTTAGGGTGAGGGTTTGCTCCTCGCTCCACCCGGATAAAAAGGACACCACCCATGCTACAAGTCGAAAAACTCCACCAATTCTATGGCGGCAGCCACATTCTCCGTGGCCTGTCGTTTGAAGCCAAAGTCGGCGAAGTCACCTGCCTGCTGGGCCGTAACGGCGTGGGCAAAACCACGCTACTCAAATGCCTGATGGGCCTGATCCCTTCAAAAGAAGGCGCGGTGCAGTGGGAAGGTAATGCCATCACTGGCTTTAAACCGCACCAACGCGTGCACGCTGGCATCGCCTATGTGCCGCAAGGGCGGGAAATTTTCGGGCGCCTGACGGTGGAGGAAAACCTGCTGATGGGCCTGTCGCGTTTCCCCGGTTCACAAGCCAAGGTGGTGCCCGAATTTATCTACGAGCTGTTCCCGGTGCTCAAGGAAATGAAACAACGCCGTGGCGGCGACCTCTCCGGTGGCCAGCAGCAACAGCTCGCCATTGGCCGCGCCTTGGCCAGCAACCCGCGCCTGTTGATTCTCGACGAACCCACCGAAGGCATTCAGCCGTCGGTGATTAAAGAGATTGGCGTGGTGATCAAAAAGCTCGCCGCACGCGGCGATATGGCGATTCTGCTGGTTGAGCAGTTTTACGATTTTGCCGCGGAGTTGGCCGACCAGTATTTGGTCATGTCGCGGGGTGAGATTGTGCAGCAGGGCCGCGGCGAGACCATGGAGGCCGACGGCGTTCGCGGCTTGGTCGCGATCTAAACGTAGGGTGTGCTCCGCGCACCAAGCGATCCAGCGGCGAACGCAACGGTGCGCATAGCACACCCTACGAGGCGAACTCCTGCTCGGTTTTGGCGAGCTGGCGTTTGACGCTGTCCAAATGCAGCCGCGCGCTCTCGGCATTGCCGATCAGCATTTGTTTACTCGCCGCACTGGCGATCTCGTGCGAAACCGCCTTTAGCGCCCGGCCACTGCTCATTGCTTTAAGCTGCACCTCGGCGGCGCGCTCCAGGTAATAGAGGTCGTCCCAAGCCTCTGCAATGCTTGGCCCGAGCACCAGCGGGCCATGGTTTTTCAGCATCAGCACATCGGCATCGCCGGCCGCGCGGGCGATGCGTTCGCCTTCGGCATTGTCCAGGGCCAGACCGTTGTAATGCTCATCCACCGCCAACCGTCCGTAAAACTTCAACGCCGTCTGCCCGGCCCACACAAATGGCTCGCCTTCGAGCATGCACAGCGCGGTGGCATTGGGCATATGGGTGTGAAAGGCCGCCGTCGCCCGTGGGTTAAGGCGGTGCAGTTGGGCGTGGATAAAAAATGCCGTGGCCTCGGGCTTGCCCTCGCCCATCACCACGCGGCCGTGGAAGTCGCAGATCAATAGCGACGAGGCGGTGACTTCGGCGAATGCCAACCCGTAAGGATTGACCAAAAACAGGTCGGGGTGGCCGGGCAGCACCACGGAAAAGTGATTGCAGATGCCCTCACCCATGCCCAAGCGCGCCGCCATGCGAAAGCAGGCCGCCAGGTCGATACGCGCGGCGCGAATGGCGGGGGTGTTGAGGTCGGCGGCGAGTACCTCGGCGGCGGGGGCGCGGGTGAGTTCGAAGGCGTGGGCCATGGTGGGCTCCTGGGTGAAGGGCGATGGGGCAAGACTAGCGGGGTTGGGAGGAATGAGTAGGGGCAGATATGGGAGAGCAATGGGCCAGATAGATTGGTGGTGGGCTCAGCCCTCTCCCCTAGCCCCTCTCCCGCTTGCGGGAGAGGGGCTAGGGGAGAGGGCACCCTGAAAAAGAACAACCCTGACCCACCCATTCCCCCCATCTGGCCCTACGACCCGCCGCTATTTATTCCTAAGGTGAGCCCATTCCAGCGCACACGCTATGAGGCCCGCCATGAGCAACCCGATCTCCAACGAATACGTTCACGCCCTCGACCGCCAATTTGTGTTCCATTCCTGGTCGATCCAGAGCGCCCTCAATCCGTTGGTCATCGCCGGTGGTCAGGGCTGCACGCTGTGGGATTACGACGGCAAGCAGTACCTGGATTTCAGTAGCCAACTGGTCAATACCAACATTGGTCACCAGCACCCCAAGGTGATTGCCGCCATTCAGGAACAGGCCGGCACCTTGGTCACCGTGGCGCCGGCCACCGCCAATTTGATGCGCGGTGAAGCGGCCAAACGCATCCTGTCCCACGCGCCAAGCAATTTCAGCAAGGTGTTCTTTACCAACGCCGGTGCCGACGCCAACGAAAACGCGATGCGCATGGCCCGTCAGTTCACTGGGCGTGACAAGGTGCTATCGGCCTACCGCTCCTACCACGGCAGCACCGGCTCGGCGATTGCCGCCACTGGCGACCTGCGCCGGGTACCCAATGAATTCGCTCGCGGCCACGTGCACTTTTTTAATCCCTACCTGTACCGCACCGAGTTCTACGCCGGCAACGAAGAGGAAGAATGCGAGCGCGCGCTGCAACACCTGCGTCGCGTGATCGAGTGCGAAGGCGCCAATTCGATTGCCGCCATTTTGCTGGAAAGCGTGCCGGGCACCGCCGGCATTCTAGTGCCGCCCAAGGGCTACCTAAAGGGCGTGCGCGCGCTGGCGGACGAGTTCGGCATTGTGCTGATTCTCGACGAAGTGATGGCCGGTTTTGGCCGCACGGGTGCCTGGCTGGCGCTGGATAACTTCGACGTGGTGCCCGACCTGATCTGCTTTGCCAAAGGGGTGAACTCCGGCTACGTACCGGCCGGCGGCGTGCTGATTTCCCAGCCGATTGCCGAGTTCTACGAGAACCGCTTTTTCCCAGGCGGCCTTACCTACTCCGGTCACCCGCTGGCCATGGCGGCGATTGTGGCCACGCTGGATGTGATGGCCGAAGAAGGCATCGTCGACAACGCCCGCATGATCGGCCAGGAATACCTCGGCCCAGGCCTGAAAGCGCTGGCGGCCAAACATGCGTTGATTGGTGAAGCACGTGGGATTGGTTTGTTCTGGGCCTTGGAAATGGTCAGCGACCGGGCCAAGAAAACCCCATTGGCGGCGCCGGTGATGGGCCAGATGAAAGCCGCTTTCCAGGCGCGCGGCTTGCTCACCTTCGTGGTGGAAAACCGTATTCACGTGGTGCCGCCGTGCATCGTTAACCCCGAACAAGTCGCCCAGGCATTGGCAATTTTTGACGAAGTGATTGGCGAGTTTTCGCGCAAACACGCCGGGTAACGGCCTGTTGCTTTCGAACCTCGCACTTGATTGACGGCCCCTGGATCCCCGCCTGCGCGGGGACGACGGGTGTTTGGGTG
>NZ_JBBNAH010000378.1:0-15399 GCF_037994325.1 Pseudomonas sp. | reverse complement strand
CTCCCTGCTATCTCCCCTTCAGCAATGCAATTAATCAGCACCACTCAAGAGCGAAACACCATTCGCCGAGTACCGCGTTTATTACTGTTGTCCGGGAGGGAATATGCAAAAGATCAACCCCATTACTAAAGGTATCTGGCTGGCATTTGTACTAAGCAGTGCCACTGCCAGCAGCCAATTGTTGGCCGCGGAACAACCCGCCAGCGATGCTAAAACCACAGCCGAAAGCGACAGCACGCCAACGCTCAAAGCCGTCACCGTAACCGCCCAGCGTAAAGAAGAAACCTTGCAGGAAGTGCCGGTGGCGGTATCGGCGATTAATGGCACAAGCATCACCGCCGACGGTGTGCGTTCGATGGGCGATATCACCACGTTTGTACCTAATGCTGCGGCGAAAAACCCTGATGGTGACGGCCGCCCGCGTTGGTATATCCGTGGCCTGGGCACTGGCGATACCGGTGCAGCCACGGTGTATCCAGTGGGCATCTACGCCGACGACGTGTATTTGAATGCGCCGGTGGCTGGCGGTGGGCCGTTGTTCGACCTCGAACGCATTGAAATTCTGCGCGGCCCGCAAGGCACGCTGTACGGCAAAAACACCACCGCTGGTGCCGTCAATGTGATCTCGAAAAAGCCCACCTTCGACACCGACGGCTACGGCACCATTGGTGTCGGCACCAAGAGCGAACGTATCGTCAACGGCGCCATTGGCGGCGCCTTGGTTGATGACAAGCTGGCGGGCCGTGTGTCGATTTACTCGGAAGAGCGCGACGGCTTTACCCGCAACGAGACGGCCGACCAGAGCTATGGCGACGTCAACAAAAAAGCCTTCCGCGCCCAGTTGCTCGGTCAGTTCGGCGACAACTTCGAAGCCTTGTGGAAGGTGCACGGCCGCCAGTTCAAGGGCGACGGCAGCAGCGGTTCATTGCCGGTGGGCACCTACTACCCGCCAGCCAACTACCAACGCCCCGATGGCCGCAAGATCGAGCTGAACGTCAACGAAGACTATAAGCTCGACCACGACGGTACGTCGTTGACCCTGAATTGGGATCTGGGTGGCTACACGCTCACCTCGATCACCGCCTATGACTACATTCGCAACCAGTCGCTGATCGACGCCGACTACAACCCCTATGAGGTGTCCGGGCGCACCGACACCGACAACGAATACAAGCAATACAGCCAGGAGCTGCGTTTTGCCTCACCGCAAACCGAAGCCTTGCGCTGGCTGGTGGGGGCCCATGCCTTCCACGAGGAGCTGGACAGTTCCGCCGTGCGCAACGTAGTGCCGGGCCTGACCGCCAACGGCACCAGTAACCAGACCGGCACCGTGTACCGCGACCTGAACTACGACCACAAAAACAACAGTTACGCGCTGTTCACCAACCTGACCTACGACTTCACTGACGACTTCACCGTTACCGGTGGCCTGCGCTGGACTACGGAGAAGAAAGAGATCGACCTGAACCTCACCCAGTTGCGCAGTGTGTCCGGCGTGCGGGTGCCAGTGCTGGGTGCCGATAACAACGGCAACGTCGAAGAAAGCAAAGACTGGGAAGCCTGGACGTACGACCTGACCCCGGAATACCGCATCAACGACAACCTGCGAGTGTTTTTCCGCTATGCCCACGGCTTCCGTTCCGGTGGTTTTAACACGGGCTTATCGGGCGGTTTGTCGGGCTTGACCACGGTGGACCCGGAAGAACTCGATTCCTATGAACTGGGGTTGAAATCGGAGTGGCTGGGCGGACGCATCATCGCCAACGCCACCGCCTTCTACTACGACTACACCGACATCCAGGTCAACCTGCTGACCGTCAACAGCGGCATCCTCACCACCGCGCTCACCAACGGCGCGCAAGGCAAAGTGAAAGGTGCGGAACTGGAATTCGAAGCCCAAGCCACCGACTACCTGCACCTGCGGGCGGCGCTGTCGCACCTGGATACCGAATACACCGACTTTAAAAACGTAAACCCCACCACTGGCGTCGTGACGGGCGACTACAGCGGCAACCGCTTCGTGCGCTCGCCAGAGCAAGTGATTTCCCTCGGCGCTGACTACACCATTCCCCTGGGTGGTGCCGGCAAACTGGTGGCGGGCGCCGACGCCAGCTACCGCGGCAAGGAATACTTCCTCGCCGACCGCCAAGACGAAGACACCCTCAGCCAAGACCACTACACCCTGGCCAATGCACGCCTGAGCTGGTTTAACCACGACGAAAAACTCAGCGTCACTGGCTTCGTCAACAACCTCACCGACCGCCGCTACCAAGTACACGGCCGCCCCAATGGTGCGGTTGGCAGCGGCCAATACGTCATCACCTACGGCGACCCACGCACTGTTGGCGTAAGCGTTACCTCACGTTTCTGATAGCGGCTTGGGCAACAAAAAAACGGAGCGAGTGATCGCTCCGTTTTTTCGTTAACCCTCTAAACGCGCACAGCACACCCTTGCGTAGGGTGTGCTGTGCGCACCAAGGCGCTTGATGCAGAAGGCCTGCTGCTCCAGCAACACCCCAGCAGCAACACCCCTGTTCCGCCATCAACACACCGGCCTACAACCCACGTATTGCCTGGCCTTCAGCCCTTGGCCCAGCTCTTGCTCTGGCCTTGGTTATTAAGCAGCAACCCAAGGAATATGCATGTCCACCCCGCTCAATTTGCTCGCCGCACGCGTTGCAGCCATTGGCGCTTTTACAAGGCCTGATTTGTGACCAGCTCGCGTACCTCGTTTCTGCTCAACTTTATGCTGCTGGCAGCCTTTAGCGGCGCCACCATCGGCATGGCCAAGATCGTTACCACGTTGTACGCGCTGCACCTGGGCGCCAACTCCATGCAGGTGGGCATTATCTCGGCGATGGAGTCCCTGGGCATGATTGTGCTCACCCTGCCGGCCGGGTTTGTGATTGCCCGTTATGGCGCACGGCGGGTGTATTTCCTGGCCAGCGTCGGGCCAATGCTGCTTAACCTGGCCATTCCGTTGTTTGGCCATTGGTTGTGGCTGGCGGTGGCGCGGCTGCTGATCGGCCTGTGCATTCCGTTTCGTATCGTGTCGATGAACAGCGCCTTTTTGCAGCAGCTGCGGCATATCGGCAGCAGCAAGGCCGGCTGGTATCGCGGCGCCCTTACGGTGGGCATGGGCTTGATCGGCCCGCTGCTGGGTAACTGGCTGAGTTCCAGCAGCAGTTTTACCGTTGCCTTTGTGGTGATCGGCTTGGCCTTTGGCGCCATGGCCGCTTATAGCCTGGGCTTTTGGAGCGATGCGCCAACCGCGCCGGTAGCAGACGTTGGCCAAGCGCAGGCCACGGGCATGTTGGCCGATATCAAAGCCATGATCGCCAACGTCGAGATCGCCGAAAGCTGCCTGATTGAGTTGGTCGGCAGTGCCACGGCGTCACTGTTTGGCACCTTTATTATTTTGCTGGCCATGGATGTAGCGGCGCTCAACCAAACCCAAGCGGTAAGCCTGGTGATGGTTCAGGGTCTGGCCTCGGTCACCGCCCTTTTCACCCTCGGCTATGTGTTGCAACGCAGCGGCCGGCCCTTTGCTTATATCGCCAGTCTCAGCGCCGCCCTCTGTGCCTTGCTGCTGCTTGGTTTTGCCCACAGCTATTGGCTGCTGGCCCTCGGCGGCGTGCTGCTAAGCACCGGCACTGCCCTGATTCATCTGGTGAACATGACCCAGATGAGTGAGCACAGCATGGACAAAAGCAAGATCTCCGGGCTGTTCAACCTGGCCAGCATGCTCGGCAGTTTTAGCGGCGCCATCGTTGGCGGCGTGCTGAGTCATTACGTCGGCCTGGCCAATCTTTTTCTCTGCTGGATTCCCGTGGTGCTGGTGATGGCCGTGGTCTGCCGCATGCGTGCTGTACGCCGGCAAGCAGCGCCTGTTTTGTTGAGTGAGGTATGACATGACCGCTTTAGTAAGCGCTTTATCGTGGAAGCGGCTGCCGGTGAAACTCACCTGGCTGATTTCGCCCCTGGCACTGTTGGCACTATGGAGTTGGGCCACCAGCGCCGGCCTGTTCCCCAAGACCCTGCTGATTCCGCCACTGGAGGTGCTGCAAGCCTTTAGGGAGCTGTTGGCCAGTGGCGAGTTGCAGGAGCACCTGGCCAACAGCCTCAGCCGCCTGGGCTTAGGCTTTGTGCTTGGCTCACTGAGCGGCCTGGCCTTTGGCGTGCTGATGGCTTTGTCGAAAACCGTGCAGGTGTATTGCGGGCCGCTGTTCCATGCCATTCGACAGATCCCCAGCATCGCCTTGATCCCGATGTTTGTGCTGTTCTTTGGCATCGAGGAAACCTTCAAAATCGTTATCGTCGCCAAAGCCGCGTTTTTCCCGGTGGCCCTGGCCGCCAGCGAAGGGGTGAAAGCGATTCCCCGCAGCTATTTCGAAGTGGCCAACGTCTATCGCCTGCCCTGGCCCACGCTGGTGAAAGACATCGCTTTCCCCGCCGCCGCACCGCCAATTATCACCGGCCTGCGCATCAGCCTGACCCGTGCCTGGGTGGTGCTGGTGGCCGCTGAACTGCTGGCGGCCGACAGCGGCCTGGGGCAAATGATTGAGATGGGCCGGCAGATGCTGCGTATCGACATTGTGATGGTGGGCGTAGTGGTGACCGGCGTGATCGGCTTCGGTCTGGACTTTGGCTTTCGCCTGTTGGAACGCCGTTTGTTCCGCTGGCAAGCCCGTTAGGAGATGGCGATGAATCTATTGAACCGCCTTAAACCCCTGCGCGGCCTGGTGCTGCCGATACTGCTGGTGGTGCTCTGGGACGCCCTGTCGCGCCAAGGCGCCTCCTGGGCTTATGCCGTGGTGCCGGTCAGCAGCATTGGCAATGCCTTTGTTGAGCTGGTGGGCAACGGTGAGCTGCTGACCAACCTGCTTGCCAGCCTGGCACGGACCAGCAGCGGCCTGGCCTTGGGCATTTTATTTGGCGTAACCGTTGGCGTGCTGATGGCGCTGTCAAAGGTGGCGGATCGTTTGGTCGGGCCGCTGTTCCATTCGATCCGTCAGGTGCCGATGCTCGGCTGGATTCCGCTGATTGCCATGTGGTTTGGCAATGGCGAAGTGTCCAAGGTGTTGATTGTCACCCTCGCCGCCTTTTACCCCATGGTGCTGAACACCTACGAAGGTTTTAGCGGCGTGGACAAACGCTACCGCGAGGTCGGCCGCGTGTTGGAGCTCAGCCGTTTCCAGCAATTCTTCCATGTGCTGCTGCCAGCCGCCGTGCCCAGCATCGCCAACGGCGTACTGCATGCCCTGGCGTTTGCCTGGGTCACGGCGGTAGGCAGCGAGTTGTTCCTGTCATCCGGGGCCGGCTTGGGCAACTTGATGATGAATGCCGAAGCCGGCGCGCGTATGGAGATCATTGTGGTCAGCGTGCTGTGCATCGGCCTATGCGGCTACGTCATGAACCTGCTTTTTTCCCGCCTGAGCCGCTATGTGCTGCGCTGGCGCAATATTCGTGGATAGGTGAACCCTGTGAACGCACAACTCAAACAAGCTCCCCTGGCGCCGCAGGCCGCAAGCGCTGTGGCGCCTCCAGGTGCCCTGCAGATTCAGGGTTTGTCCAAGCAATACCGCATTGAAGGCCAACCGTTGCAGGTGCTGCAGAACATCAACCTCAACGTAAACCCTGGCGAATTTGTCAGCATTATCGGCGCCAGCGGCTGCGGGAAATCCACCCTGCTGCGCCTGATCGTTGGCCTGGATGACGACTACAGCGGCGAGATTCTGCTCGACGGCCAACGCATAACCGCCACCAGCCTGGAACGCGGCATCGTCTTCCAAGACCACCGCCTGTTCCCGTGGATGACAGTGGAAAAGAACATCACCCTGGCGCTGAAAAACCAGCCGCTTGCCAAGGCCGAAAAGCAGCGCCTGGTGGCTGAACATATTGCCTTGGTTGGCCTGACCGGCTTTGAGCAGGCCTATCCGCACCAGCTCTCCGGCGGCATGGCCCAGCGCGCTGCCATTGCCCGGGCGCTGATTACCAAACCAAAAATCCTGCTGCTGGATGAACCGCTCGGGGCGCTGGACGCGCTAACCCGTGTGCACCTGCAACGCGAGTTGCAACGCATCTGGGTGCAACAGCGCAGCACCATGATTATGGTCACCCATGACGTAGAAGAAGCGCTGTACCTGGGGGACCGGGTCATCGTTTTGGACTCGTACCCAGGGCGGATCAAACATGAAATCCAAGTGGATCTTCCCCATCCACGGGACCGTGCATCGCCGGTGTTGCAGCGCTTAAAAGACGAGCTGCTTAACGAGTTGACCGGGCATTAAAAACTACCGCGTAGGGTTTGTTGTGCGCACCCTGGCGTTCACCGGGGAATCGCTTGATGCGCACACCGTACGCGGACCGGCACACCCAACGGAGCGCGTTCGCCGTTGCGACGCTGGCTGTTGCCCAAAAACGAAACTGACATTCCGGTCATTTAGCCGTCACCCTGATGACCGCCTTGAACAGGTATAAGGGCACGCTACCTGTTACCTATTTCCTGTACTGGCGTCATCTGCATGCGCACTCGCACCAAACTCGTGGTTTCTGCTGTTGTTGTGCTGGTGGTGGCCGTGGCGGCCAACCGGTTGTGGCCGAAGGCCGAAAGCAAAAAAACAGCCGGCCCGCTGGGCATTCCCGTGCATGTGGTGCCGGTTAAACAACAGGATGTACCGCGCTTTATCAGTGGCATCGGCACGGTGTTGTCGCTGCACAGCGTGGTGGTGCGCCCGCAAATTGATGGTGTGTTGACTGAGTTGCTGGTGAAAGAAGGCCAATGGGTCAAGGCCGGCGACTTGATGGCGAAGATTGATGACCGTGCCATTCGCGCCAGCCTCGATCAGGCCAAAGCGCAGCTGGGCCAAGCCCAGGCGCAGCTGCATGTAGCCGAGGTCGACCTGAAGCGCTACAAGCTGCTTAGCGTGGACGACGGCGTGTCCAAGCAAACCCTCGACCAGCAACAAGCCCTCACCGACCAATTAAAAGCCACTGTACTGGGCAACCAAGCCTCGATTGCCGCCGCGCAAGTGCAGTTGTCCTATACGCAAATTCGCTCGCCGGTAGCCGGCCGCGTGGGCATTCGCAACGTCGATGCCGGTAACTTTCTGCGCGTCAGCGATGCCCAAGGCCTGTTTAGCGTGACGCAGATGGACCCCATCGCCGTCGAGTTTTCCCTGCCGCAGAACCAGCTGCCGACCTTGCAGCAATTGCTTAACGCGCCGAGCCCGGCACGGGTCAACGCCTACCTCAGCGACCACGAACAAACCGGCACCCTGCTCGCCCAGGGCCAGTTACGCCTGATCGACAACCAAGTCAGCGCCACCACCGGCACCCTGCGGGCCAAGGCCGAGTTCACCAATGGCGCGCAAACCCTGTGGCCCGGCCAATTGGTGACGGTAAAAGTACAAACCGCGGTCGATCAGGGCGCGTTGGTGGTGCCTCCGCAGGTGGTACAGCGCGGGCTGGAGCAGTATTTCGTGTACCGGGTAAACGGCGACAAGGTCGATAGCGTGCCGGTCAAAGTGCTGCATCAGGACAGCGAGCTGACCATTATTCAAGGCGTACAGCCGGCGGATATTCAGGCCGGTACGGTGTTGGTTCGCGATGGCCAATCGCGCCTGAAACCGGGCGCAAAAATTGAAGTGCTCAGCGATGAACCGGCCGCCGCCACCGCCCAGGTGCAGCCATGACAGGCGCGCAGCTAAAAGACGTTGCCGCCAAAGGCCGTGGCTCGGTATCGGCGTGGTGTGTGGACCACCCCGTCGCCACCCTGCTACTCACCTTTGCCCTGGTACTCCTCGGCCTGATCGCCTTTCCACGCTTACCCCTGGCGCCGTTGCCGGAGGCTGAATTCCCCACCATCCAAGTCAACGCCCTGTTGCCCGGTGCCAGCCCGGACACCATGGCCTCCTCGGTGGCCACGCCGCTGGAGGTGCAGTTCAGCGCCATTCCCGGCATGACCCAGATGACCTCCACCAGCGCCCTGGGCTCAACCAACCTGATCTTGCAATTCACCCTGGACAAAAGCATCGACAGCGCCGCTCAGGAAGTGCAGGCAGCAATCAACACCGCGGCCGGCAAGCTGCCGCAGGATATGCCCAGCCTGCCAACCTGGCGCAAGGTCAACCCAGCGGACAGCCCGGTGCTGATCCTCGCCGTTAGTTCATCGCAAATGCCCGGCACTGAACTCAGCGACCAGGCGGAAACCATTCTGGCCCGTCAGCTGAGTCAGATTGATGGCGTCGGCCTGATCAATATCAGCGGCCAGCAGCGCCCCGCGATTCGCGTACAGGCCTCGCCAGACAAGCTTGCCGCCCTTGGTTTAACCCTCGCCGACCTGCGCACCGCCTTGCAGCAAACCAGCCTTAACCTGGCCAAGGGCGCGCTATATGGCGAGTCGAGCATTTCCACCCTGTCGACCAACGACCAGCTGTTTCATGCCGAGGATTACGGCCAGTTGATCGTCTCTTACAAAGACGGTGCGCCGGTGCAGCTGCACGATGTGGCGCGGGTAATTGAAGGCTCGGAAAACGCCTATGTGCAGGCCTGGTTTAACGACCAGCCGGGGCTCAACCTGGTGATCTTCCGCCAGCCTGGAGCCAATATCGTCGACACCGTCGACCGCATTCAGGCCGAACTACCGCGCTTGCAAGCCATGCTGTCGGCCTCGGTGCAGGTGTCGGTGCTTAACGACCGCACGCAAACCATTCGCGCCTCGCTGCATGAAGTGGAAATCACCCTACTGATTGCCGTGCTGTTGGTGGTGGCGGTGATGGCGCTGTTTCTGCGTCAGCTCTCGGCCACTCTTATCGTTTCCAGCGTGCTTGGCGTATCGCTGATTGCCAGCTTTGCGCTGATGTATGTGATGGGCTTTAGCCTGAATAACCTGACCCTGGTGGCCATCGTTATTTCCGTCGGCTTTGTGGTGGATGACGCCATTGTGGTGGTGGAAAACATTCACCGCCATCTGGAGGCCGGCGATGGCATGCGCGAGGCAGCGATCAAGGGTTCCAGCGAAATTGGCTTTACCGTTATTTCCATCAGCTTCTCGCTGATTGCCGCGTTTATTCCGCTGCTGTTTATGGGCGGCGTGGTCGGCCGCTTGTTTAAGGAATTCGCCTTGACGGCGACCTCGACCATTCTGATTTCTGTGGTGGTCTCGCTGACCCTGGCGCCAACGTTGGCGGCGTTATTTATGCGCGCCCCGCAGCATAACGGCGAGCCGCGCAAAGGCTTTGGCGATTGGCTGCTCAGCCGCTACGACCATGGCCTGCGCCGCGCGCTCAACCATCAGCGGCTGATGCTCGGGTTGTTTAGCGTCACCTTGGCGCTGGCGGTGGTTGGCTATGTGTTTATCCCCAAGGGTTTCTTCCCGGTGCAGGACACCGGCTTTGTACTCGGCACCACCGAGGCAGCGGCGGATATCTCCTACCCGGATATGCTCGCCAAGCACCAAGAGCTAGCCAAAATCGTTGCCGCCGACCCGGCCGTTAGCGTGTTTTCCCATTCGGTGGGCGTCAGTGGCAACAACCAGACCATCGCCAACGGCCGCTTCTGGATCACCCTGAAACCACGCGGCGAGCGTGACGTATCGGCCAGCGAATTTATCGACCGCATTCGCCCGCAGCTGATGACCGTGCCCGGCATCGTCCTCTATCTGCGCGCTGGCCAGGACATCAACCTCAGCGCCGGCCCCAGCCGCAGCCAGTACCAATACACGCTGAAAAGCAACGACGGCCCCAGCCTCAACCTGTGGACCCAACGCCTGACGGACAAGCTGCGCAGCAACCCGATATTTCGCGATATCTCCAACGACCTGCAACTGGGCGGCAGCATCACCCATATCAGCATCGACCGCAGCGCCGCCGCGCGTTTCGGCCTGACCACCAGCGATGTCGACCAAGCGCTGTACGACGCTTTTGGCCAACGGCAGATCAGTGAATTTCAAACCGATACCAACCAGTACAAGGTGATTCTCGAACTGAACGAGCAGCAGCGCGGCAAAGCCGAGAGCCTGAACTTCTTCTACCTGCGCTCACCGCTAAGCAATGAAATGGTGCCGTTATCGGCGCTGGCCAAAGTGGACGCACCCACCAGCGGGCCGTTGTCGATTGCCCATGACGGCATGTTCCCGGCCGCCAACCTGTCGTTCAACCTCGCCCCTGGCGTGGCCCTGGGCGATGCCGTGCGTGAACTGAATCAGGCCAAGCTGGAAATCGGCATGCCGGCAGAAATCGCCGGCAACTTCCAAGGTGCAGCGCAAGCGTTCCAGAGTTCGCTGGCCAGCCAGCCGTGGCTGATCCTCGCCGCTCTGGTGGCGGTGTACATCATTCTGGGCGTGCTCTATGAAAGCTTTGTGCACCCGCTGACCATTATTTCCACCCTGCCCTCAGCGGGCCTGGGTGCGCTGGTGATGCTCTGGCTGTGCGGCCAGGATTTTTCCATCATGGCCTTGATTGGCTTGGTGCTGCTGATCGGCATTGTGAAAAAGAACGGCATCCTGATGATCGACTTTGCCCTGCATGCCCAGCGTGAACACGGGCTAACGCCACAAGAAGCGATTTACCAAGCCTGCCTGACGCGCTTCCGGCCAATTATCATGACCACCCTCGCCGCCCTGCTTGGCGCCCTGCCGCTGATGTTTGGCTTTGGCACCGGCGCCGAGTTGCGCCAACCGTTGGGCATCGCTGTGGTGGGTGGATTGTTGGTGAGCCAGGCGCTGACGCTGTTTACCACCCCGGTCATATACTTGGCCCTTGAGCGACTGTTCCACCGGCGCGAGCCGGCGCTGCTCGCAGCACCTGAACACTGAGATCTGCCATGCGCATTCTGATTGTCGAAGACGAAGAAAAAACCGCCGACTACCTGCACCGAGGCCTTACCGAGCAGGGGTATGCCGTGGACGTCGCCCCGGATGGCATTGAAGGCCTGCACCTGGCGCTGGAAAACGATTACGCAGTGATTGTGCTCGACGTCATGCTGCCCGGCCTCGACGGTTTTGGCGTACTGCGGGCGCTGCGGGCGCGCAAACAAACCCCGGTGATCATGCTTACCGCCCGCGAGCGGGTCGAAGACCGCATCCGTGGCCTGCGCGAAGGTGCCGATGACTACCTGGGCAAACCGTTTTCCTTTCTCGAACTGGTCGCCCGCCTGCAAGCCTTAACTCGCCGCAGCGGTGCCAGCCAGGAGCCGGTACAAATCAGCATTGCCGACCTGGCCGTCGACCTCATCAGCCGCAAAGCCACCCGCGCCAGCCAGCGCCTGGACCTCACCGCCAAGGAGTTCTCGCTGCTTAGCGCCCTGGCCAGGCACCAAGGCGAAATCCTCTCGAAAACGGCGCTGGCGGAAATGGTCTGGGACGTGAATTTCGACAGCGACGCCAATGTCGTGGAAGTGGCGATCAAACGCCTGCGCGCCAAGCTCGACGGGCCGTTCGCCAACAAACTGCTGCACACCATTCGCGGCATGGGCTATGTGCTGGAGAGCCGCCATGGCGAGTGAACATGCCGGGTTAAGCAAATCCATCGCCTTACGCATGAGCGCGCTATTTACCCTAGTGGCGCTGCTGGTATTTCTGCTGATTGGCGGCGCCCTTTACCAGCAAGTGGACAAGGGCATGAACATGCTCCCCGAAGCCGAACTGGATGCGCGCTATAGCGTGCTGGAGTCCGCCATTGACCGCTTTGGCACCGACGAGCACTGGGTCAAGATCACCAACAAACTCAAGCTGCTTAGCGAAGAAGACAAGCGCATTCGCTTCTGGGTGGTCAGCGGTGATCCGCACTTTGAATTTGGCAACCCCGACGCCGCCATCCGCGAATTTGCCAACGGCCCGCTGGGCATTCGCGAGCTGCAAATCAGCGACCGCACCTACCCGCAGAAGGTGCTGGTCAGCCAGTTTCAAGCCAAAGACGGACGGCCGCCGCTGCGTTTTCTGATTGCCATCGACACCGAAACGTTCTGGCAAACCCAGCACCACCTGCTGATAGCCCTGCTTAGCCTGGCGGTTGTCGGCGTGCTACTGGCCTCGGCCTTGGGGTATTGGGTGGCACGTATTGGCCTGCGGCCATTAATCAAGCTGTCGGCAGAAGCGGAAAAACTCACGCCACCGCGTTTATCCGGGCGCTTGCAACTGTCGGCGTTGCCGCCCGAACTGCAGCAGTTCGCCAGCGCGTTTAACACCACCCTCGGCCGTGTAGAGCAGGCCTACACCCGCTTGGAATCGTTTAACGCCGACGTCGCCCACGAACTGCGCTCACCGCTGACCAACCTGATTGGCCAGACCCAAGTGGCGCTAACCCGTGGCCGTTCCGCCGAACATTACTTCGAAGTGCTGCAATCCAACCTCGAAGAACTGGAACGCCTGCGCTCGATCATCAACGACATGCTCTTCCTCGCCCGCGCCGACCAGGGCGACAAAGCCACCCAACTGACCGCCACCTCGCTGGCCGACGAAGTGGCCACGGCAGTCGACTATCTGGACTTTATCCTCGAAGACGCCGGCGTTCAGGTGCAAGTGCATGGTGACGCCCAAGTGTTGATCGAACGCGCGCATTTTCGCCGCGCACTGATCAACCTGCTCAACAACGCCGTGCAACACACCGCGCCTGGGCAGACCATCAACGTGCATATCAACCGCCAGGAACAGCGCGTGAGTATTGGCGTGGCTAATCCGGGTGAGGTGATTGTTGGCGAACACCTGCCACGGCTATTCGAACGTTTCTACCGCGTAGATGCCGCGCGCAGCAACAGCGGCGCCAATCATGGGCTGGGGTTGGCCATTGTTAAGGCGATAGCTTTGATGCATGGCGGTGAAGTGTTTGTAGATAGCCGCGATGGGGTAAATACCTTTGGCATGTACCTACCGGCATAAGACCGCTGCCCTCACCCCTAGCCCCTCTCCCGCAGGCGGGCGAGGGGAATGAACCGAGTTCATCGCGCCTACACCGTCAGGCGCCTGGGTGGGGGAATGACCGAGTTCGTCGCTCCTACACCGTCAGGCCCCCTCTCCCGCTTGCGGGAGAGGGTTGGGGTGAGGGGCCGTTGATTTGGCTCTGATTGGCTGGCATAACCCCTTCCACCCCCGGGCTACAGCACTTCCGTAGGTTGGGTTGAGCAAAGCGAAGCCCAACGCGGTCTCACAATGACGTATCGTTGGCCCGCCCCGTGCTGGGCTTCGCTTTACCCAACCTACGCATAAGCTCCCGCACACGGCACACTACCCGCACCCCCATTCATGGAACTCAGAATGCGCCACAGACAAGTAATCAACGCCTCCGTCAGCCCCAAAGGTAGCCTGGAGACATTGTCCCAACGCGAAGTGCAGCAACTCAGCGAAGCCGGTTCCGGCAGCATCTACGCCCTTTTCCGCCAGTGCGCCCTGGCAATTCTGAATACCGGCGCGCAGATCGATAACGCCAAAACCATTCTCGACGCCTATAAAGACTTCGAAGTGCGTATTCACCAGCAAGACCGTGGCGTGCGCCTGGAGCTGTTGAACGCACCGGCCGATGCCTTTGTGGATGGCGAAATGATCGCCAGCACCCGCGAAATGCTGTTCAGCGCCCTGCGCGATATCGTCTATACCGAGAACGAGCTGGACAGCCAGCGCATTGACCTTGACACCTCGCAAGGCATCACCGATTACGTCTTCCACCTGCTGCGCAACGCCCGCACCCTGCGCCCCGGTGTCGAGCCGAAAATCGTCGTCTGCTGGGGCGGCCACTCGATCAGTACCGAGGAATACAAGTACACCAAAAAGGTCGGCCACGAGCTGGGCCTGCGTAGCCTCGATGTATGCACCGGCTGCGGCCCTGGTGTGATGAAGGGCCCGATGAAAGGCGCCACCATCAGCCACGCCAAGCAGCGCATCACCGGCAGCCGTTACTTGGGTTTGACCGAGCCCGGCATTATTGCCGCCGAGGCGCCAAACCCCATCGTTAACGAGCTGGTGATCCTCCCGGATATCGAAAAACGCTTGGAAGCCTTTGTGCGCGTCGGCCACGGCATCATCATTTTCCCCGGTGGCGCCGGTACGGCCGAAGAGTTCCTTTACCTGCTGGGCATTCTGATGCACCCGGACAACCGCGAGCTGCCCTTCCCGGTCATTCTCACCGGCCCGCGCAGCAGCAAGGCTTACTTCGAGCAACTGCACGCCTTTATTGGCGCGACCTTGGGCGAGGCAGCGCAAGCGCTGTACCAAATTGTGATCGACGACCCTGCCGAAGTGGCGCGGCAGATGACCCAGGGTTTGAAGCAAGTGAAACAGTTCCGCCGCGAGCGCAACGACGCTTTCCACTTCAACTGGCTGCTGAAAATCGACGAAGGTTTCCAACGCCCCTTCGACCCAACCCACGCCAATATGGCCGCGCTCAAACTCAGCCGCGAGATTCCTCCCCACGAACTGGCCGCCAACCTGCGCCGCGCGTTTTCCGGCATTGTCGCCGGCAACGTCAAAGCCCCCGGTATTCGCCTGATCGAAGAATTCGGCCCGTATGAAATCCATGGCGACCCGCAAGTGATGGCGCCGCTCGACCTACTGCTGCAAGCGTTCGTCGAACAGCATCGGATGAAACTGCCCGGTGGCGCGGCGTATGTGCCCTGCTATCGCGTAGTCAGCGGTTAACGCTGCGTAGGGTGTGCTGCGCGCACCAAGGCGAACACAAAAATCGCCCGGTGCGCGCAGCACAGCCTACGGCGGTCAAACAAATACCCAGGGGTGCCCCTAATGCGCGAATTCCATTATTACGAACCCAAGCTTGGCCACGGCCTAAAACACGATCCCTTAAATTCGATTGTGGCGCCGCGCCCCATCGGCTGGATTTCCTCGCAAAGCGCCGACGGCACACTCAACCTGGCGCCGTACAGCTTCTTTAACTGCTTTAACTACACCCCACCGATCATTGGTTTCTCCAGCATTGGCTGGAAAGACAGCGTGCGTAATATCGCCGCTACCAAAGAGTTCGTCTGGAACCTGGCCAGCCGGCCGCTGGCCGAGCAAATGAACACCAGCTCGGCCTTGGTGGCGCCCGACGTGGATGAATTCCAATTGGCCGGGTTGGCGACAGCGCCCTCGCGCCTGATCAAACCGCCACGGGTGCTGGAAAGCCCGGTGTCGTTCGAATGCCGGCTCAGCGATATCGTGCAACTGCAAAACGCCGATGGCGGGCTTATTGATACCTGGCTGGTGCTGGGCGAAGTGGTGGCCGTGCATATCGACACAGCAGTGCTGGAAGACGGCGTCTACAACACCGTACTGGCCCAGCCGATCATGCGCGGCGGCGGCCCGACCGATTACTTCGCCATCGAAGAAAGCCAGCGTTTTCATATGCACCGGCCGGTGGTTGAGCGCTAACGCTGCGGGGTGTGCGGCGCATGAATTGTCGTCTGCGCAAA
>NZ_JBBNAH010000377.1:0-2950 GCF_037994325.1 Pseudomonas sp. | reverse complement strand
GATCTGCTCCTTTAACGCCGGGTCGCTGATTTGCTCACGAAAGTTGCGCACCGAATCAATAAAGAAGCGCTCGCCGTCGGGGAATAACACCGACATGGCATCGAACAGATGGGTCTTGAACGCATCGCCACTGTGCCAATGCCGAGGCAAGGGATTAGGCAAAGCAAAATCCAGATGGCGTGGGCGAATCTGCAGTCCTTCGGGTGTGGTGCTGACCATGCTGACTCCCTGAGTCGTTGCTTAACCATGGTTGCCACTATGGGCGGCGTGAGCAAGGGCGCACAGGTTGAGAGCTGCCAATGTTAGGGTTATATCCGGCCAGAGCGTGGAGGTGCGCTCGGGCTGGCTTTGATCTCATAGGGTGTGCTGTGCGCACCTTTGCGTTCATGCGGCGATCGCCTGGTGCGCACGGCACGCCCTACGGCGGTGGGCCATTTTTTTGCTTTCTGCCCGCCATTTCCAAACCTTTAGGAGTGGTGCGCGGGCTTTGAACGCCAGAGTATCCATGCCTCGTGCCGTCATTTATGGCCACCCATAACAACAACGATGAAGTCTAGCCACGATGAAGCAGTCCATGAATTTCGCCGCCGAGTTGGTGCCCATTGCCTATGCCAGCGCCCTGATCGACCTGGCCGCCGAGCTCGGTATACCCCGCGATGAATTGCTCCAGGCCGCGCGGGTAAAACCGCAGATACTGCAAACCCCCAATGGCCGGCTGTCGTTTATCGACTTCAACCTACTTGCCAGTGCTGCCCTGACCCTGTGCAAAGAACCGGCCCTGGGCCTGCTCCTTGGCCAACGCCTGAATGTGTCGACCCACGGTATTCTTGGCTACGCCGTGCTCTCCAGCGCCACCCTCGACAAAGCCATTCAATTCGCCCTCAAGTACTACCGCGTGTTGGGGCTGGCCTATGAATTGGAGCGCATCGAAGGCAGTGAACGCTCAGAATTGCGCGCCAGCGAAGCCATGCCCTTGGGCGCCCTGACTCGCTTTGCCGCCGAAGGCCTGATGTGCAGCCTGCACAGCATCGCGCAGTTCTTGCTGGGGGAAAAAATGCACGGTATTGAAGTCGGCTTTGCCTACCCGGCGCCGCTCTACGCCGAGCGCTACCACCACGTCTTTGGCGCCAACGTGCAATTCGACCAGCCCTACCACCGCATCAGCATTCCCCAGCACTACCTGCAACGCCCCATGGCCCTGGCCAACCCGGCCACCGTGCAGATGTGCGAACAACAATGCGAAGCCCTGCTCGCCAGCCTCGACGTGCAAGACGCCTTACTTACCCGCGTGCGCCGCCTGCTGCTGGCGCGCCCCGGCGACTTCCCTGACCTCAACAGCGCCGCCAACGCCCTGCACACCAGCGGCCGCAGCCTGCGCCGGCACCTTTCCGCCATGGGCACCACCTACCAGCAAGTGCTCGACGACGTGCGCAAACGCCTGGCCCTGCAATACCTGACCACCACGCATTTGCCGTTGTATGAGATTGCCTATCTATTGGGGTTTAGCGACGCCTCGAACTTTCGCCGGGCGTTTAAGAAATGGACGGGGAAGTTGCCGAGTGATTATCGGCAGGAGGGCTAGGTTGGCGCCGTCCACTGTCCATGGACCGTGGACGCCTAGGCCGTTCTGACTTCGCTCAGCAGTTCAGGATGACGCTCCAGCAGCTTGAGCAGTTTTATCAGGGCCAGCGGCGGCTTGGTTTTGCCGGTTTCGTAGCGGGAAAAGGCATTGACGCCACCGCCGAAGATCTCGGCCGCTTCGCGTTGGTCCAGCGCCAGTTTCTTGCGCACGTTAGCGATAAAGTCGGGGTCGACGAGGTCGGCGTTGACTTGCCGGGAGAACGCACGCATCGCTTTCATCACGCGGTCCGTCTCTGCCACCCCGAGGATTGACTCGTCGCAGGCCGGGCAGAAATCGCCTGTCACTGCCGGGATAACAGTGGTTTCGCCTTTGTAGGTGTAGCACTCGTCGCGGGTGTCATGGACCAGTTCGGCAGCACCGCATACAGGGCATTTCATCGTCATAACTCCTTGAAGGATACGATCAGCACGTCATCAGCGACGGTCAGTTTCAGATAAACCGCGCCCATGCAGGTCATTGGGCGATAAACGTCTTGCCAAATTTTGTGGTCGGCATGGGTGGTCATGCTTTTACAGAACTCAGCCGGCTTTAAGGCCATGACTACAGCAAGCATGTCTTCCAGCTCAAAACCCAATTCACTCGCGCCAATACGGGCAACTCGTGTCGTACGAACCCTGCCTGCTGCCACCAAAGTTTTAACGTGGCATAGCTTGCAATGCGGCGTGCCCTTTTCCATGGAAATTAACCTAGTTGGTTTAATTTGGCAAGTTGGTTAATTGCGTCCCTGCCGCCTTTTCATACTGCTTTGAGGCGGAACGAGTTGACCCAAGAAGGTCCGTTGAAGGGAAGCTTCACAGGGCCTATTGGCGCGCGGGAAAGTTCGCTGCCGGTTTGTCGGTGGCGCTTGAAAGACAGGCGGTGGCAGGGGCATGCTTTCGTCCCCCGATGTAGCCCGCCAGGATCCACCGATGCCCGCCACCACCCTAATCCGCGAAACCTTCCCCGTCGGCCCGTTGCAGTGCAACTGCACCATCATTGGCGACCCGATCACCAAGAAGGCCATCGTCGTCGACCCCGGTGGCAATCCGGATCTGATCATGGCGCGCCTGGAGGCCCATGGTTTGCAGGTGGTCAGCATCATCCACACCCATGCGCATCTGGATCATTTCCTCGCGTCCGGGCAAATGAAGGAGAAGACCGGCGCCACATTGCACTTGCATGAGGAGGACGGTTTTCTTTGGGACAACTTGGAGATGCAGTGCCAGATGTTTGGTGTGCCGTACACGCCCGTGCCGGCGCCGGATCAGTGGCTGCGTGATGATGAGGAGCTGGCCTGTGGCTGCGGGGTGGCGCTGCATACGCCTGGGC
>NZ_JBBNAH010000376.1:0-1283 GCF_037994325.1 Pseudomonas sp. | reverse complement strand
GCGCTGGCGTTGGCCGAAGCCATGTACGGCGGTGAGCAAAACGTCATCACCATCAATATGAGCGAGTTCCAGGAAGCCCATACCGTGTCCACCCTCAAGGGTGCGCCACCGGGCTATATCGGCTACGGCGAAGGCGGTGTGCTGACCGAGGCGGTGCGGCGCAAACCCTACAGCGTGGTGCTGCTCGACGAAGTGGAAAAAGCCCACCCCGACGTGCATGAGATCTTCTTCCAGGTATTCGACAAAGGTGTGATGGAAGACGGCGAGGGCCGGGTGATCGACTTTAAAAACACCCTGATCTTGCTTACCACCAATGCCGGCACTGAGCTGATTTCCAGCCTGTGCAACGACCCGGAACTGATGCCCGAACCCGACGCCATCGCCAAAGCCCTACGCGAGCCGCTGCTGAAGATTTTCCCGCCGGCCTTGCTGGGTCGTTTGGTGACCAT
Source organism: Pseudomonas sp. (assembly GCF_037994325.1). Classification (GTDB taxonomy): domain Bacteria; phylum Pseudomonadota; class Gammaproteobacteria; order Pseudomonadales; family Pseudomonadaceae; genus Aquipseudomonas. Next base: position 834 of record NZ_JBBNAH010000376.1, on the reverse strand, counting down.
TCCGTACTACCCGCTCAGCGACGAGATGATCAAATCCATCGCCCGCTTGCAGATGGAACGGGTGAAAAAACGCGTTGAAGCCACGCACAAAGTGCCGTTCGAATACGACGACGGCGTGATCGCGCTGATCGCCGAACGCTGCACCGAAACCGAGAGCGGCGGGCGCATGATCGACACCATTTTGACCAACACTTTGCTGCCGGATATGAGCCGCGAATTTCTCACCCGCATGCTCGAAGGCAAGCCGTTGGAAGCGGTGCGTATCAGCCGTGAAGGCAGTAACTTCAAATACGAGTTTGGCCAAGCGGTTTAACGCCTAAGCAGTCGAGATATAGAAATGGCATTAAGCACAAACACACGGCTGGTGCAGGTCGACAGCCCCCTGGGCAGCGACGTACTGGTACTGCGCCAGCTCGACGGCGTAGAAGAGCTGGGGCGGGTGTTCGACTACCGCCTGAACCTGGTCTCGGAAAACACCTCGGTGGCGCTTAACGACCTGTTGGGCAAACCCATGGGCGTGACCATGGAGCTGCAAGACGGCAGCAAGCGCCAGTTCCACGGCATTGTTGCGCGTGCCAGCCAGGGCGCCGGCATTGGCCAGTTTGCCGTGTACAACGTCACGCTCAAGCCGTGGCTGTGGTTGATGTCGCGCACTTCCGACTGCAAGATTTTCCAGAACCGCACGGTGCCGGACATCATCAAGCAGGTGTTCCGCGACCTCGGTTTCTCCGACTTTGAAGACAGCCTGACCCGCAGCTACCGCGAGTGGGACTACTGCGTGCAATACCGCGAAACCAGCTTTGACTTTGTTAGCCGCTTGATGGAACAAGAGGG
>NZ_JBBNAH010000375.1:0-21066 GCF_037994325.1 Pseudomonas sp. | reverse complement strand
GCGCTGGCTCACTGTCGGCAACCCGCGTTTGCATGATGTGCAGGTGTTCGTACAACGCGGCGCTGAGGTCACTGCCATGCGCGCCGGCAGCGCTTATCCGCTGGAGCAATGGCCGGTGGCAGATCGGCAGCCGCGTTTTCCCGTGGCGTTGGCAGCGGGCGAGGAGGGCGTCGTGCTAGTGCGGGTGGCCGGCCCGTCGCTGTTTATTCTGGCGCCCACGCTATGGACTGACGACGCGTTGCTCGTACAGCGCCAGTCGGTGTACCTGGCCGACGGCGTGACGCTGGGCATCGTGTTGCTGATTGTGCCGTTCAGCCTGATCCTCGGCTGGATTCTGGGCTCGCGTCTGCTGCAAGCGCATGCCGGCGTGGTGTGTTTTTACTTGCTGCTGACCGCCGTCATCAACGGCTATCTGGTGGTGTGGCCAAGTCTGCTGCGCTGGTCGCTGGAAATCACCACGCTGATCAGCATCCTCTCGTTTATCTGTCTGTTGGGTTATGCGCGGCTATTGCTGGAAGTACGCAGGCTGCCGGCGATATGGCGCTATCTGTTCAACGTGCTGTTGGCGGCGTACCTCGCCGGATATGCCTGGGACTGGTTTGTGGCGCGGCCGGACGGGCGCGTGTTTGTCGAGTGGGTGGTGCGCGTCGGCATTTATGCGCTGCTGCCAGCCACGCTGTTCGCCGCCTGGCGTCAGGGTGTGCGTTTGCGCTGGATGGCCTACGCAGTGCCGGCGCTCTACACCGTGCAATTTGTGGTGCGCTACGTGCTCTCGCTTAACGACGTGCTGCCTGGCCAGTCACGTGATGCGTTCCTTAGCTTGTCGTCTACCTTGCCCGGCGTGGTGCTGTTGGTGTGCACGCTGATCACTGAAGTGATCCTGACCCGGCGCCGGGAAAACCGCGCCCTGAGCGACCTCGATCATCAGCGTCAGGCCGAGCACGAGCGTCTGGAAAGTACAGTGGAGCGGCGCACCCGCCAGTTGCGGGAATCGCTGCAGGCGCGCAGTTCGCTGATGGCCCGCATCAGCCACGACCTGCGTTCGCCGCTGGTGGGCATCATTGACTACGCGCGGCTGCTGCAAGGCGGCGAGTCGCGGGACTACCCGCGCAAAATCGAGCGCCACGCCCGCCAGCAACTGGAGATGATCGACGAGTTGCTGGAGTTCTCCCGCAGCGAATTGCAGCAAATGGAACTGACCCTGGCGCCGGGTTACCTCTACGGTTTTCTGCGCGAGATAGAAGAGGAAGCGGCGTTTCTTGCCGGGCGCCAATTCAACCGCTTCACCTGCCACCTCGGCGATGACCTGCCGCCGCTGGTGCGCGCCGACTTCCAGCGCTTGCGTCAGGTATTGATCAACCTGCTCAGCAACGCCGCCAAGTTCACCGAGAACGGCGAGATCCGCTTTGACGTCGAGTGCTTGCGCGCTGAAGCCGGTAGCGCGGTGCTGCGTTTTGCCGTGACCGACACCGGCATCGGCATTCACCCGGACGAGCGCGAGCACCTGCTGCTGCCGTTTCGCCGTGGCCGCAACGCCGCGCATTTCCAGGGCACCGGCCTCGGCCTTTCGATTGTCAGCCAGTTGCTGCTTTACATGGGCTCGGAACTCAAACTCGATACGTGCGATGGCATCGGCAGTCGCTTTACGTTCGACATCAGCCTGGAGCTGGCCGCAGAGGACGAACTGGAAAGCGGCCTGCTCGACGGCCATGGCGGCGCTGTTGATGGCGGCGAGCGGCGCATTCTGGTGGTCGATGATGTGGCGCATAACCGCGAAACCCTGTTCGACCTGCTCGCCGGCTACAACTTCGATGTAGACGTTGCTGCCGACGGCGCCAGCGCTCTGCAACTGCTTAAGCAGGCGCCGTACTGCCTTATGATCTGCGACCAGCACATGCCGGGCATGGACGGCTGGGCATTGCTGGCCACGCTGCGTGAGCGCTATCCGCAACTGCCGGTATTGCTCTATTCCGCATCGCCGGCCCGACCGCCTGCGGGCGCAACGGTGCGCTTTGATGCCGTGCTGCTAAAACCGCTGGGTAGCGGCGAACTGTTGGCCTGCGTAGAACGGTTGAGCGGCGCGAAACATGAGGCGTTGGCACGTTGATGCGGCGCGCAACACTCAGCCTGAAAACCTCCGCCGCGCTGTTGGCCTTGTTGCTGCCCGGCGGCGTGCCGGTTGCCGAGGAAAAACCACCATCGGCGCCGGTGAGCGAGCCGCTGCAACTGGACGAAGTACGGGTTAGCGCGCGGTACCGTGACGAACGCGCCGATGACGTGCCGGTGGCTATGAATGTGCTCGACGGCGACCGCCTGGACGCCGAAGCGCTGCACGACATGGAAGCGATTCAACAGGTGGTGCCAGCCTTGCTGGTTTCCGTGCCCAACCAGCGCTACGCCAGTTATGGCATTCGCGGCCTGGGTTCCAGCGCCTACAACGATGGCCTGGAAGGCAGTGTCGGGGTGTTTCTCGATGGTGTGTATCTGGGCCGCGCCGGTATGTCGGTGTCCGAGCTGAGCGATATTGAGCGCATCGAAGTGCTGCGCGGCCCGCAAGGCACGCTGTATGGCAAAAACACCACGGCAGGGGCGGTGAACGTGTTTAGCCGCGCGCCCACGTTTGCCCCCGAGGGCAACGCCGAAATTACCTTTGGCGAGCATGGCACCGAACAGTATCGCGGCACATTTTCCGGGTCGCTGGTGGATGGCGTGCTGGCCGGGCGCCTGACCGCCTTCGACGTCAGCCGCGACGGCCTGATCGACAACCGCTACGACGGCCATGAGCTTGCCAACCAGCAGCGCCAGGGCCTGCGTGGGCAGTTGCTGTGGACGCCAAGCGACGATTTCAGCGCGCGTCTGATCGGTGAATACGGCTGGCAAGACGAACACAGCAACGTGTTTCTGCCCAGCCATTACAGCCAGCAAACGCTGCAGCGTTCGGCCTACGTCGGCTATCGGCCGCTGAAGGTCGACCCCTATACGCGCGAGGTGCAGCAAGACCAGCGCAATAGCACGCAAACCTTGCAAAACGCTGTGACGTTGCAGCTCGACAAGCAACTGGGCAACGGCGCCACGCTGACCAGCATCAGCGGCTACCGCGACTGGCGCTATAACACCGATCTGGATGGCGACGGCGGCGGCCTGGACATCGCTAAAGTCGGCGCCGAACTCGATCACCATCAGTTCAGCCAAGAGCTGCGCCTAAGCGATTCGTTCGGCGAGTCGCTGGATTATGTTGTGGGCGCGTACTACCTCAAACAGCATTTAAATCGGCAGATCGACGTCGGTTTCGGCCGCGATGCAGCGGCGTTTTTTCTCGGCGACCGACCGGAAGTGAAACAGCTCGGCATTCGCCCGTGGATGATTCCAACGTCGTTGTTGGCTGGGGCGCGGCAGGCATTTGATGGTGAACAGACCAGCACCAGTCAGGCGCTGTTCGGGCAGTTCACCTGGCATGCCACACCGCGTTTGGACATCACTCCGGGCCTGCGTTACAGCCGCGAGCAAAAGCGTGGCTGGCTGTCGCGCTCGGTGTCTGGTTTGGCGCCGTTAGGGAATGACCCAGTGTCGCAGTTGGGCGGCGCACAGCTGCGGCAAACCACCCTGGGCGGCGCCTATTACCGGCACGATGAAATCGACGAACATAACGTCTCCGGTCAACTCGCGGCCAGTTACCGTTTTACCGACGAGGTACTCGGCTACGCCAGTGCGTCGCGGGGTTACAAGGCCGGCGGAATCAACTTGGAAGTGATTCAGCCCGGCGCGCAACCGACCTTTGATGCCGAGCGCGCCACGGCCTATGAGATGGGCGTGAAACGCAGCTTCTGGAATGAGCGCGCCTCGCTCGATCTGGCGGTTTATCAAACGGATGTCGATAACTATCAAGCCTTGTCGAACTCGGCGCCGGTGGATGAATTTGCGCCGCCGATTCGCAACAACCTGATCAACGTCGGCAAGGTGCGGCTGCGTGGCGTGGAATTGAATGGCGCCCTGCGCGCCACCGAAGGGCTGGACCTGCGCCTCGGTGTGGCGTTCAGCGATGCGCGTTACCGCGACTTCCCGAACGCCCCGTGCAGCCCCGGCTCGTCGCAACTGGTGTGTGATCGCGGCGGCGAACGGCTGTTCAATGCCCCGCGCTGGAGCGCTAGCGCAGGGCTGGATTATCACCGGCCGTGGTTGCCCGGCTGGCAACACTATATTGGCCTCGACTACAGCTTTCGCAGCAGCTATCAAGGCACGCTCGAAGGCGGCCCGGGCAGTGAAATGCCGGCGCGCGCCATCACCAATCTGCGCTTGGGCGTGCGCGAAAACGACAGCAGTTGGGCCGCCGAACTGTGGGTGCGCAATCTGTTCGATGAGCGTTACCTGACGGCGGTGTACGCCCAGCTCGGCGCCGGTGACTACGGCGTGCTGGTGGGCGACCCGCGTTCCCTCGGCGTGACGCTGCGGACCCGCTACTGAGCAAATGGTTCATGCCACCGGTCGCCGCTGCCTTTGCCCGTGCGGTTTTTGCCGTCCGCTTTGGCAAAGGTCGGCGTCCGCCAAGCCGCGTTAAGCGCGCCCATACGTAGCGTCGCTTTGCCCATTTACTTGTGCTGTTTTCTTCCCTTGCTGACCTTTGCTGGCGCGGACTCCCGTGCGTTTTCGCGCACCGTTTAGTTGCCGGTTCGCGGCTTGTTCACCGGGCTGCGTTCGCCGATCTTCCCCGCACTTTTTTGACGCCACCGTAATGACCTTCAGGGCCGCGGCATCTGCCGCGCGGCTCCAGGAGCGTTTTGCTTCGCAAAGCGCAGAAGGGCAGTTGGCACCATAGGGAGAGTCGCGTTGTGTCGGGTTTGATTCGCAGGAAGCGCTTATACGGCGCCGTGTTGGCAACTGTCTGGGCACTGGCGGGGACTGCGCAGGCGGCCACCACCGACTTGAGCCTGACGCAATGTTTGACCAGCCCCAACCCCGGCATTCGCGGTGGCGTGGTAACCGTTGACCTGAACTACGAGAACGGTTCCTCGGCGGCTGCTAGCGGGGCGTCCATCACGATTCCGTTGCCCGCCACCGCCAGCTACATGGCCGGTTCGGCCTCGACCGGTTGCAGCCATGATGGCGCCACGCCGGGCGTGGTCACCTGTGCATTCCCCAGCTTGCCGGGCGCTTCCAGCGGCACCGTCAGTCTGCAACTGCGCACCTCGGCGCCCACCGGGCCGAGCATCAGCAGTAACGCGGTGTTCAGCCCGGGCTCGGGCGACACCGACCCGAATACCGCCAACAACCAGCAAACCTGTAGTGCCACCATCAACAATGGCGCCGACTTGTCCGCCGTGGTCACCGGCCCGGCCAGCGCCCCCGGCGGCAGCGATATCACCTGGAGCGTCAACGGCAGCAACGCCGGCCCCGACGCCGCCAGCAACCAAGTATTCACCACCACCTTGCCAGCCACGCTGAGCTATCAGAGTTCATCGGGTAGCGGCTGGAGCTGTGCCACCAGCGGCCAGGTGCTGACCTGTACCCGTGCCGCCAGTCTGGCCTCGGGCAGCGCCTACCCGGCACTGTCGTTTGTGACGCGCCTCGCCGGTTCGGTTACCAGTGGCAATGTTTCGGTGAGCGGCACCATCAGTTCCGCCACCGCCGACCCGAATGGCAGCAACAACAGCAGTGGCGCCAGCGTTAACGTCAGCCCCGGTGCCGACCTGCAAATCACCCAGGCCGTGCCGTCGCCTTCGCCAGTGCAGCCGGGTGAAACCGTCACCTACGTGCTCACCGCGCTCAACGCTGGCCCGAGTGCCGCCACCGACGGCCTCAACGTGACCTTCCAGTTGCCCGCCGGTTTCACCCCCGGCACCGCCACGCCAAGCGGGGCCGGGTGGGGCGCCTGTACCTGGAGCGGACAATTGCTGAGCTGTCCGTTTGCTGGCAGCTACGCCAGCGGTCGCAGCAACACCATTACCGTCACGGCCAGCGCGCCAAACGATGCCACGCCGACCTCCTACAACGGCGCCACCGACAACCGCGCAGTGATCACCGGCGGCGCTGCCGGCCCAGTCGATCCGATACCGAGCAACAACACGGCAACCCGTCCGTTACTGGTCAGCCCAGACAACGCCGTGGACCTGGCTTTCACCAAAACCAAAAGCCCGAACCCGGTGGCCATCGGCACCAATATGACCAGCACCCTGCGCGTGACCAACGTGCAAGGGCCGTACGCCGCGCAAACCGGCAGCGTGACGTTGACCGACGTGCTTAACGACAACCAAGAAACCTTTGTCAGCGCCAGCGGGCCGTGGAGTTGCGCAGCGCAACCCGGCGTGCCAAGCGCTGGGCGCACCTCAGTGGTGTGCACCAATACTGCGCCGATTCCTGTGCGTAACAGCGACGCCAACCCGCTGGTAATCATCACCCGAGCCGAGCAGGCCGGGGTGTTGAGCAACGCCGCCACCATCGCTCACCCTGGCCAGTGGAACAGCATCGGTGTGATTTCCGCGTCGGTGACCGCCACCGCTGCCACCGCTTCGGTAGACCTGTCCATCGCCAAATCGGTGACCACGCCGTCCAACGCCACCACGGCGCCGGGCAACCGCATCACCTTGCTCAACACTGAAAACGCCCTGACTTACACCTTGGTGGTGCGCAACCTCGGCGACAGCAATAACAACCCCATCGACGCGGTAGACCTGCAAGTGCGCGACCAACTGCCGGCCTATCGCGCCGGTACGCTGGTGGGCACCGTCACATCAGTGGTTAGCAACGGCAACGGTTCAACTGCCACCTTTGCCTGCGCCGTAAACGGCAGCGGCCTGGTCAGCTGTGACCAGAACGGCGGTGTGCTGAAAACCGGTGACACCGTCACCGTCAGCATTCCGATGGCCCGCGCCCTCAATGATGGCGATTTCACCAACCAGGCCTCGGTGTATTCCACCAGCCAGGGCGACCCGGACCGCAGCAATAACGTGACCTCGGTGGATTTACGCATTCAGCCGATTGCCGACCTGCACATGGTTTCCAAAGTGGTCACGCCAACCACGCTGGAAGCGGGCACCAACGCCACCTACACCCTGACGTTCCGTAACATCGGCCCAAGCACCGCGCAGAACGTGGTGGTCAAAGACGACTTCCTGATTGGCGCCAGCGCGCCGGGCTTTACCTTTATTTCCGCCAGCGCCACCGGTGGTGGCACCTGCTCCGGCCTGACCGCCAACACCTCGTACAGCAGCGCCGGCACTCACACGCTGACGTGCAGTAACTTCACCTTGCCGTCCGGTGAACAACGCACCATCAGCGTGGTGGTGCGCCCCAACTGGCAAACCGGTTCGCAAGGCAGCGCCACGCTGACCAACCAGGCGCGGGTGTACAGCACCACTACCGCCGAGGACCTCACCGGCGTAATCGGCGACATCGGCACCGATGCCTCGGTCACCCGTGGCCCACAAACCAACTTCGCCAGCGCCAGCCTGAGCGTGAGCAATGCCGCTCTTAACGTGTTGATCGTCACCAACGACAACGCGCCGGCCGGTCCCGACCCGCTGGGTTTCGACCCCACCAGCGGCGGTAATAACGCTAACAACGACATCGACTACCTGGCGCGCATCACCAACCAGGGCCCGTCGCTGGCCACCGGTTTGCGCTTCAGCTATTCGATGACGCCACCGGCCGGCAAAACCATGCGTTTCAATGGCATCGCCACGGCCGCCGGCGGCGCCGATCTGGGCATTTGCGACCAGGTGGGCAGCAGCGTCACCGGCCCGGCAAGCCTGACCGTGAACTGCGTATTCACCGGCAACGACGCGCAACTGGTGACCGGTGCCAGCATCGCCCGCTACCTGACCTTCCGCGCCCTGAGCATTCCGGACACCAGTGGCTACACCGTCAGCACTCGCGCGCAAGTGTTCACCAACGAAAACGACACCAACCCGGCCGACGACGTCGACACCGAAACCACCACCATCCGCGTACGTTCCGACATCGCCATTACCGTGCCCAACCAGGGCCCGGTGGAAGTACGCGAGCCGTTCGACTGGCGCTTTGAGGTGGTCAACAACGGCCCCGGCACCTCCGGCCAGACAGACCTGAGCAGCACCCTGCCGGCTGACATGGAATACATCACCGGCTCGCCAGTAACCTGGACCAATACTGTCGATGGCAGCAGCGGCACCTGCACCGTTAGCGGTCAGGCATTGGCGTGCGACTTCGGCACCGTCACCGCTGGCGCTACGCCTATCGTTACCGCGCCGGTCCGCTTTATTCGCTACCCCACCGGCGGCACTGCGCAAACCTGCGCCACCGCCACCACCGACCAGATCGACCCGGTATCGGGCAACAACGTTAGCGCCTGCGGCACCGTGCGGGTAATCAAGTCCAGCATCGCGGGCGTGGTGTTTGTCGACGGCAACAACGACGGCGCGTTTGGCGCGGGTGAAAACCCAATCACCAACGCCGCCGTGCGCCTGACCGGCAATGACGCCTACGGCAACGCCGTCGATGTAACCGTGCAAACCATCGCCAACGGCAGTTTCCTGTTCGACAACCTGAACTCCGCCGACGCCGCGGGCTACACCGTTACCGAAGTGCTGCCCAGCGGCTACTTCGACGGCCGCGACACCGTGGGTACGGCTGGCGGCACCCATGTGCAAACCGGCAGCACCGATGAAGTACGTGCCATCGCCCTGGGTCGCGAAGAAGCCGCCACCGGCTACCTGTTTGGCGAGCTGGTCAGCGCCAGCCTGGCCGGCCGCGTGTGCGTCGACAGCAACGACAACGGCATCTGCGAGGCAGGCGAGAAGGGCATTCAGGGCGTGAGCATCAGCCTGTCCGGCAATACCTTGAATGGCGTGGATGTGTGCACCGTGCAAACCACCTGCACCGTGCAAACCGATGCCAATGGCGCCTATCTGTTCACCCTGCCGGCCAGCGATGCCAGCGGTTACACCCTGACGCAGCAAGCCAATAACAGCGCGCCGCTGAACACCTTCGCCGATGGCCGCGAGCACGCTGGCAGCCTGGGCGGTACCGCTACCAATAACCCCGGCGGCAGCGACCGCATCAGCGCCATCGTGGTGGCGCCGGATGAAGACGGCACTGCCTACGATTTCGCCGAAACCGGCTTCAGCCTGTCGGGTCTGGTGTACCTGGACAACAACGACAACGGCAGTCGCGAGCCGGACGAGCAGGGCATTCCTGGCGTCACCGTAACCCTCACGGGCACCACTGCGGACGGCACTGCCATCTGCGGCACGTTGTTGCCCCTCAGTGCTTGCACCAGCGTCACGGCTGCGGACGGCACCTACCATTTCGACGGTTTGCCTAACGGCACCTACCGCGTCAACGAAGCGCAGCCCGCCGCTTATCAAGACGGCCGCGACACCGCTGGCAGCGGCGGCGGCACGCCTGGCGGCGCCGGCACCGATACCATCAACGCCGTGCAAATCAACGGTGCCGATGTGGTCGGCTACCTGTTCGGTGAGCGCGACGGCACGGCCACCAGTGCCACCGTGTCGGGCAAGGTGTGGTTTGAATCGGTCAGCCGCGACGAGCAGCAAAATGCCAACGAGCGTGGCCTTGAAGGCTGGCTGGTGGAAGCGCGCAATGCGGGCGGTCAGGTGCTCGCCACCGCGACCACGGCCAACGATGGCTCCTATCAACTGACCCTGCTGCCGGGCGCTTACAGCCTGTCGTTCTTCCACCCGGTCAGCCGTGCGCCGTATGGCACGCCTGTGGCGCAAGATCCCAACGGTGCGGTAAACGGCACGGTGAACCCGGCCAAGCGCACCATCGACATCGTGGTTACTGGCGGTGCGCAGATCGTTGAGCAGAACCTGCCGGTCGACCCGTCGGGCGTGGTTTACGACGCCGTCACCCGCGAGCCGGTAGGCGGCGCCGTAGTGCGCATCGTCGGCCCCAGCGGCTTCAACCCGGCCGTGCATCTGGTCGGCGGTAACGCCAGCGCCGTGCAAAGCACGGGTGTGGACGGCTTCTATCAGTTCTTCCTGACGCCAACCGCACCTGCGGGCAATTACCAACTGGAAGTAACGCCACCGGCCGGCTACCTACAGCAGCCCTCGGCGCTGATTCCTGTGTGCCAGGCCACATTGGTTGGCAGCAACGGTGGCGCGCCGACGCTGGTGCAAAACAGCGCCACGGCCCCAGGCCCGGGCGTGCCGGCGCATAACCCGGCGGCGTGCCCAACCGCGGCTGCCGGCCTGCCGGTTGGTAGCGGCACTACCCAGTACTACCTGAGTGTGCGCCTGAGTGGCAGTACCGATGACGTGATCAACAACCACATTCCGCTCGACCCAATTCTGGGCGGCGCAATTGTGATGACCAAGAACACGCCGAAGGTCAATGTCAGCCGTGGCGAGCTGGTGCCGTATGTGCTGACCGCGCGTAACACGCTGTCCAGTGCGCTGGCCAACATCGCCATCGAAGACCAGATTCCGCCGGGTTTCAAATACATCAAAAACTCCGCGCAAGTGGATGGCGTGCCTACAGAACCGCAAGTGGAAGGGCGGCGCCTGCGCTGGCCGGCACGCTCCCTTAACGGCGGCCAGGTGGTGAGCATCAAGCTGCTGCTGGTAGTCGGTTCCGGTGTGGGCTTTAACGAATACGTCAACCAGACCTGGGCTTTGAACCTGTCGGCCAACGCGCGGGTATCCAACGTCGCCACCGCCAGCGTGCGTGTGGTGGCCGACCCGACATTCGACTGCTCCGACCTAATTGGCAAAGTATTCGACGACAAAAACCGCAACGGCTATCAGGACGAAGGCGAGCCCGGCATTCCCGGCGTGCGCCTGGCCACGCCGAAGGGCTGGCTGATTACCACCGACGAATACGGCCGTTACCACATCGCCTGCGCCGACGTGCCGAGCGAGATGCGTGGCAGCAATTTCATTCTGAAAGTGGACGAACGCACCCTGCCAACCGGCTACCGCATTACTACCGAGAACCCGCGTGTGGTGCGCATGACCCAGGGCCGTTTGGTGAAAGCCAACTTCGGCGCCAGCGTGCACCGCGTGGTGCGTCTGGACCTCAACGGCGAAGCCTTCGATGCGCAAAACAAACTGACCGCGCAGTACCTGGCGCGCCTCGATGAAGTGCTGCCACTGCTGTACGCCCAGCCCTCGATTCTACGTATCGCCTACCGCATGCCGGTGGACGGTGAAGTGCGCGACGCCCGTGCCCGTGTCGACTATGTGAAGGACTGGATCAAAGCCCATTGGGAGCCCCACGACTGCTGTTACGACCTGCAACTGGAGGAAGAAATCGTACCGGCGACTGATAGCGTGGAGGTGATCCGATGAGCATGCGTAATCTGTGGGTATGCGGCATCGCCGCCTTGACCCTGAATCCGTTGGCACTGGCCGTAGCGGAGCAAGTGGATGGCAAACAATGCACCCTGAACAAAGGCTGCGGCCTGCATGGGCCGCGCGGGGCGATGGAAGATGAGTCGTTGCTGCAGAGTCGGCCGTTTACGCCGGGCGGTTTGCCAGCGTTACCGGCTAACGCCGAGCGCGAACTGCCACGGGAAAAACTGATTCTCTGGCAACTCGACGGCGCCCTGGGCGAGCGCGATCAGGTGGTGAACGTCAGTGACGAAACCGTCAGCGCTGTGGTGCTGCGTGAAGGTTTGCCGGTGGTGCGTTTCGCCTCGGGCCGTTCGGCGGTGCCGGAGCGTGACAGCGATGCGCTGCAAAAACACCTCGACCACCTGGTGGGCAAACGCAACCTGCGCGTGCGCCTGGTCGGACATACAGACCCGCAACAGTTGTCGCAACGCAGCCAGGCCATTTACCAGGACAACCAGGGCCTTGGCTTGCAGCGCGCCCGTGAAGTGGCCGAGGTATTTCGCCAGCGTCTAAAGCTCAAGCCCGAGCAGATTCAGCTCGACAGCCGTGGCGCCAGCCAGCCGCTGATCACCGGCGACAGCCCGCAAGCGTGGACCCTCACCCGCCGCGTGGAAGTGGAAATCTGGTACGACGAAGCCGTGGCCAGCACGCCCGCCAAACCGCAAGCCTGTGCCCCTGGCAGCGTGGCGAAGGCGGCGGTGACACCGTTCAGCATCAGCGTCGACGGCCAACCGCAAGACGGCACTCAGCCAGGCAGCGCCGACAGCCAACGCTGCGTCGACGTGGCCCTGGCGCAAGACCTGCTACAAGTGCGCTTCGACAATTTGTCGGCGCAGCCACGCCTTAATGTGGTTTCTGGCGCACGGGTCGCCCGTCTCGGCGAGCCGCTGACGTTCAGCGGCTACAGCAACTACCTGCACTGGATCAAACGCGCCGAGGTGCGCATCCTCGGTAAGCGCCGCCTGTTCGGCGAGGCGCAACTGCTCGAAACCGTGGCCCTCGACCCGCAACTGAACGGCACCTGGACGCCACCGGCCGGCACGCCGGAGCAGGTGTATTACCAACTGCGTGTATACGACGAAGCAGGCCGTTTCGACGAAACCGGCCCGCAGTTGCTGTCGATAAGCCGTGGCCAATTGCCAAAGGAGAAAGCCGAAGACATCGCTGCCGACGTGTTGGCTGGCTACGGTGGCAACCGCTTGCAGCGCCACAACATTCCGGTGGCCGGCGGCACGGTCACGCTCAACGGCAAGCAGGTGAAAGACGGTCAGCACGTGTTCGTTATGGGCCGTCCGGTGCCGGTCGACAGCAACGGCACCTTTGCCAGCGCGCAGATCATTCCCCGTGGTCTGCACACCGTGGAAGTGGCCGTACTTGATGACCAGGGCAAAGGCCGCATCTATCGCCGCGACCTGCGCCTGCCGCAGGACGACTGGTTCACCGTAGCTATCGCCGATTTCACCGTCGGCCAGCAAGACACCAGCGGCCCGGCCCGGGTAGTTACCCAGGAAGACCGCTATTACGATGACAAGCTCTACGCCGATGGTCGTTTGGCGTTCTACACCAAGGGCAAGGTGGACGATAAGTACACCGTGACTGGCAGCGTAGACACCGGCGAGGCTCCAGCCGACAGCCTGTTCAGCAATTTCAACGACAAAGATCCGCGTGAATTCCTGCGGCGCATGACCTCCGACTCCGACAAAGGCTGGGCCACCTTCGGCGACGACTCGACGCTGATCGAAGACGCGCCGACCCGTGGCAAGTTCTACGTTAAGGTCGAGGACGAGAAGTCCCATGCCATGTGGGGCAACTTCCGCGAGCAGATCCGCGACACCGAGCTGACTCAGATCGACCGCAGTCTTTACGGTGCGCAAGTGCGCTACCGCGACGATGCTTTCACCGCTTTTGGTGAGCGCCGTGTACAAGTCGAAGGCTTCGCCGCCGAACCCGGCACCGCCTCGGCCCGTGAAGACTTCCGTGGTACCGGTGGCTCGCTGTATTACCTGCGTCATCAGGACCTCACCGAAGGCAGCGAGCGCGTGCGCATTGAAGTGCGCGACAAGGATTCCGGGCTGGTACTGCACAGCCAGGACCTGGCCGCCGGCATCGACTATGACGTGAATGCGCTGCAAGGCCGGGTGATTCTCACGCAACCACTTTCGGCCACCGCCGATGGCAGCACCTTGATCCGCTCCGGTGGCAGCCTGTCTGGCAATCCGGTGTTCTTGGTGGTCGGCTATGAATACTCGCCGGGCATGGAACAGCTCGACGATCTGGCCTACGGCGGTCGCGCCGCGTATTGGGTGAATGACAAGGTGCGCGTCGGCGTGACGGGCAGCATGCAGGAACAGACCGGGCGCGAAGACCAGACCCTCGGCGGCGGCGACCTGCTGCTGCGTCACAGCGAAGGCACCTGGCTGAAACTGGAATCGGCGCAAAGCGAGGGCGACAGTCTCGACCAGCGTTTCTCCTACGACGGTGGTTTCGGCTTTGGCCAACAAGTGGCCGGCACCGACTCGCGTGCTCGGGCTAACCGGATTGAAACCGCATTCGACTTGAAAGACGTGGTCGAGGATTCCGATGGCAAAGGCACCTTCTACTACGAAAGCCGCGATGCTGGTTTCTCGGCACCAGGGCGCTTGTCGGAGTTGGCCAGCGATCAGGTCGGCGGCAGCTATACCGCGCCGCTGAACGAAAAAACCGAAGTAACGGTGAAAGCCGACGAAACCGAAGAAGACGGCGGTCGCTCACGTCGCGCCGCTGAAGCGCAACTGGCCTACGACCTCAGCGACGCATGGCGCCTGTCGGCGGGTATGCGCAACGACCGGCAAACCTACGGCAGCGCCTACCGCAACCTGTACACCGGCACGTACGCCGGTTACGACAACGGCGACTACGACGAAGGCGAGCGCAACGATGCCTTGTTCCAGGCGCTGTACCACGCTCAGGAAGACTGGTCGGTGTACGGCTTCGGGCAGGGCACCCTGAGCCGCGACGGCACCCGTCAGGCCAACAACCGCCTCGGCGTTGGCGGTGACTATCGCCTTAACGAACGCACCTCGCTGAACGGCGAATTGTCCGGCGGCAACCTGGGGCTGGGCGCCAAGGCTGGGGTTGGCTACGACGCCTCGGACCGCACCAATGTCTACCTCAATTACCAATTGGACAGTGACCGCAGCGACGACGGTTTCGCCAGCCGCAGTGGTCTGGATAGCAGCGGCCGCACCGGCCAGTTTGTTTCCGGAGCGCGCTCACGCTGGACCGACACCACCAGCGTATACGCCGAACAGCGCGTGCAGCACGGCGATCAGGCCGGCGTGATTCAAGGCTACGGCCTCGACTTTGCCCCGGATGACCACTGGAGCTACGGCGTAACCACCGAATTCGGCACCTTTAACGAGGAGACCGACTACGCCCTTAAACGGCGTGCCATCGGCGGCAAAGTGGGCTACAGCAACGGTGACCTGCGCTACGCCAGCCGCCTGGAGTACCGCGAAGACAGCAGCGATGTGCAAGACCTCAGCGTGTGGCTGATGCGTAACAACATCAGCTACAAGGTCAACCCGGACTGGCGCTTTATCGGCAAGCTGGACTTCTCCGTTGGCAACTCCGACCGCGGCGACTACTTCAACGGCGACTTCGTCGAAGCGTCCCTGGGCTACGCCTATCGCCCGGTGTTCAACGACAAGCTCAACCTGCTGACCAAGTACACCTACCTCGCCGACCTGCCGCCGCCTGATCAGGTATCAACTGCCACCGGCACGGCCGTGGACTACGCCCAGCGCAGCCACGTATTTGCCATCGACGGCATCTACGACCTCAACGAACGCTGGAGCGTGGGCGGTAAATACGCCTACCGCCTGAGCGAACTGCGCATGAGCCGCGACACCTCCGCCGACTGGTTCGACAGCCGCGGGCAGTTGATCGCCGCGCGAGTGGATTGGCACGTGGTAAAGAAATGGGACCTGATGGCCGAAGTGCGTCGTCGTGACGAATTCGCCGCCGAAGACAGCCGCACCGGCATGCTGGTGGGCGTGTACCGTCACTTTGGCAACCACTTCAAAGCGGGGGTTGGCTACAACTTCAGCGACTTCAGTGATGACTTAACGGATCTGTCCTATCGCAGCCAAGGGTGGTTTTTCAATGCCGTTGGCAAGTACTGACCGCTGAGCGTATCGGCATGGCCCCGTTTGCCAGCTGGCGACAGGGGGTTTTAGAGCAAGCGCCTGAAAGCAACCCGTGTCGATTTGCGGGCGCTTAGCTTTAAGACATTGGTTAGATCGGGGCTTTCGCCTGGGCCTAGCGCTTACTGAGCGGAATTAAGCGCGTGGACCTGCCACTAGCAGTCAATTGCAGAAGCGCAAAAACGATAAAAACCACCCTCGGCGGCTTGCTACAGATCACGTGCCCAAGTCTGCTCAACCTGACTCATGCCAAAGCTGTGGCTGCTGACTTCCTCAACCAGTTCGAAACCGGCCTTTTGGTACAGTTTGCGGGCGTCTAGCAGCGCGCCGTTAGTCCACAGCACCATCCGTGTGTAGCCGGCCAGTCGCGCAAAGCGCAGGGCTTCTTCAACCAGGCGCTGGCCAATCCCCATGCCCCGCGCACTGGCATCGACGTAAAGCATGCGCAACTTGGCTGTCGTTTCGTCATGCCTGACCACGAAAACTGAACCCACCACTTTTCCGTCTTTCTCGGCGATCCAACACCGGTCTGATGCGGGATTGAAATTGCGGATGTATGTGGCAACGATCTCGGCAACTAAGGCTTCAAATTCACTGTTCCAGCCATATTCGCGGGCGTACAGCACAGCCTGCTGATGCACTACCCAACCCAGGTCGCCAGGCTGCGGATCCCTGAGCAGATAGCTCGTTTCCCTCTCGCCAAGCAGTGACTGAATCTGGCGCATGGCTTCGATCAATTGGTGCTGCTGAGGGTCCGTCAGGTGCTCGAGCATGCCGAGCACAGTGTTCAGCGAAGCCTCATTGAGGGGCGCAAAAACGGCTTTGCCCTGGTCCGTGAGTGTTAGCTGGAATGCTCGGGCATCAAGGGCAGAACGGCTTTTCTCGACCAGCCCTTTTGTTTCAAAGCCGCTGATCACGCGACTCAGGTAGCCGGCATTAAGGTCGAGCGCGCGACAGAGGTCGGTGCTGGTCAAGCTCTCCTGATTGGCCAGCTCGTAGAGAATGCGCGCCTCAGTAAGGGAGAACTCACTGTCGAGAAGGTGCTCCTGCAGAGCCCCCACCTGACGGGTATAAAAACGGTTAAAAGCACGCACAAAACTGGCGCGATCAACGGCGCTGAGTGTCGACATAACAGAAGCCTTATAGTTGCCTAAGGCAAATAATTGCTTGCCTTAGGCAATCATGTCAATGCCTCTGAGCGCCGAACCTTGGTGGATGCGCGAAACCCGATTAGCCACAGAAACCTGTGGCTGTTTCAAGATTCGCCGCTGAGTTCGGACAGGCTGACGGCGAGCTCGCTCTTGCGAAATGGTTTGGCGAGCCGTGGCAGATTGGGGTCGAGGCCTTCGAGTTCGGCATAGCCTGAGACGAGGAGGATTGCCGTTCCTGGCCGGGAGTTGCGCACCTCTCTGGCTAAATCGGTGCCGCTTATGCCCGGCATCAGGTGGTCGGTGACGAGCAAGTCGAAGGGTTGCCCGGCGTCCAATAGTCGCATCGCCTCTTCGCCTGACGCCGCCTCGATCACGCGGTAGCCCAGGTCGGTCAGCATGTATGAGGTGCTGGCGCGAACCAGTTCTTCATCGTCGACCAGCAGCGCGACCCCACGCGCTGGCAAAGACTCCGGAGCCTCGACAACGCGCGCTTCCGCTACCGGCTCGCTTAGGCTGCGCGCAAGCCAAAGCTCGACATTCGTGCCCAGGCCGGGCGAGCTCTGAATGGTCAGCGCGCCGTTTAACTGCGAGGCCAAACCGTGGGCCATGGAGAGACCCAGCCCGGTGCCTTTGCCGACGCCCTTGGTGGAAAAGAACGGTTCCACCGCCCGCGCGAGTGTGGCGGCGTCCATGCCAATGCCGGTGTCTGCGACCGACAGGCATAGGTAGTCGCCGGTCGGAAGGTTGGAGCGGTGGCCGTCGCCGACGTGCTGCGCGCTTGCTGATATTCGCAGCGTGCCGCCCTCGAGCATGGCGTCGCGGGCGTTTACCGAGAGGTTTAGCAGGGCCATCTCAAGCTGGTTCGGATCCGCGATGGCGGCAGGCAAATCATCCGCTGCATCGACAACTACCCTGATTTGCGGTCCGCTGGTGCTGGCCACGAGATCGCCCATATCGTTCACCAGTTTGGCTACATCGACCGCCACCACCTGAAGCGGCTGACGGCGAGCGAAGGCCAGTAGCCTCTGCACCAACGTCTTGGCCCGATCGGCCGATTGCAAGGCGCCGCAGATCAGCCGTTGTTCACGCTCGCCACCCACGCCCCGGCGTTGCAGCAGGTCAAGCGTACCGACGATGGGGGTAAGCAGGTTGTTGAAGTCGTGCGCCACACCGCCAGTCAGTTGCCCCATGGCTTCCATTTTCTGACTCTGGCGCAGCGCCGCCTGGACTTCTTCACGTTCGGCAATGGCCTTGGCGATACGGCTTTCGAGGTGGGCATTAAGTTCGCGCAGATCTTCCTCGGCCGCTTTGCGGGCGGTGATCTCCACCGCGGTGCCGGTTACGCGCACGCAGCGGCCGGCGGCATCGAACACGCCTCGGCCCTTGGCCGCCACCCAGCGAACAACGCCGTCCTCTTTGCCAATGGTGCGGTAGTCGACGTCGTAGAGCGCGCGGCGCTGCGGGTCGGCGGCCGCGGCAAAGGCCTCGGTGGTCGCTGGGCGATCATCGGGGTGCAACCCTTCATAGAAGTCTTGCATGGTGACGGGCACGTCAGCCGAGATGCCAAATATTGCCTTGGTCCGTGGCGGCCAAATCAGCGTGTTGTGGACGATATCCACGTCCCAGAAGCCGACCTCGGCATGGTCGACCGCAAGGCGCAGTCGCTCCTCGCTTTCACGCAGGCGCATCTCCGAGCCCACGCGTTCCACATGCGCCCAGCAACGCTCGACCACTTCCCTGACCAGGGAAATCTCGGCGTGCGACCAGTCCCGCGGCTGATTGTGGTGCACCGCCATCATGGCCGTCAGCCGACCATCCTTTACCAACGGGCAGCAAATGATGGCGTCGATGCCGATGGCGCGAAACGTCTCGCGCCCCTCACCGTCGCCAAGCTCGGCGATAACGTTACGTACGACTAACGTACGGCCGCTGCGCATGTCCGCTGCGGCCCTGAAGCCAAAGAGGTCGAGGCTGTACGTGCCCACCGAACTCTGAATACCGGGCGCCGTGTAGTCGTTGCGAATCCAGAAACGGTCGTTATCGAGGTCGACATCTGCATAGGCGCAACGCGACACGCCGAGCGTGCGCCCTAGCAAGCTGGTTGCGGCCTGCATCGCCTCTTCAGCATGGCGAATATTAAAAAGCTGGCTGTCGAGCTCATCAAAAAAACGTAGCCGCGCGGCGCTCTCGTGCAACGCCGATTCGGCCTCGTGCTCGGTGGTGCGGTCGCGGAAAATCTTCACAAAGCCGCCATGGTCCATGGCCAGCGGCATCATCAGCCCCGAGCCCCAGAACGGCGTACCGTTCTGGCGCACGTGCCAGCGTTCGTTAACGGCGCGCCCTTGGCTCTGGGCAATGGCGAGCTCCTTAAAAAACACACGCTCGGCCTGGTCCGCGTCGGTATAGAAGAGATCGCCTACGCGGCCCACCACCTCCTCGGCACGGTAGCCGACGATGCGCTGGGCACCGACATTCCAACTCGTTACCTTTCCCTGGGCGTCGAAGGTAATAATCGCGAAGTCCTCGGCGCCCTCAACGATCTGCCGATAGCGTGCCTCACTGGTGCGAATGGCGGCCTCCACTCGGGTGCGGTGCACAACGAGCCCGATGGTATGGACGACGAAGTCCAGGATCTCGGTATCGGCCAACAATGGCTGGCGCCGCTCAGGGTGGTACATGACATACAGGCCGAGCACAGCGCCCTGAGCCGAACGAATGGGGGTTGACCAGCACACGTGCAGGCCATGTTGGTTAGCGAGATCCCGGAACCCGGCCCAGCACGGGTCACTGGCGATATCACCGGCGAACCCTGGCTGCGCCATAGGGCTGTTGGCGGCGTTGTCGGGGCCGATGTGCAAGCCTTCAAGGGCATCCGTGTAGGTGCGTGGAAGGCTCGGTCCTGCGCAATGCCGCAGACGCTGATCCTCTTCGTCCAGCAGCAACAGACCGCCCAGGAAACGGGATGTGGACAGCGCCTCCACCTCGCGGACGATCGCAACCAACGCGACAGAGAGGGAGGTCTCTTCGACGGCGAGTTCCAGGATGCGGTTTTGTGCGTCCCCCAGGGCAGCCGCTCGATTACGCGCCTGGCTAAGGCGTGCGTTTTCAATGGCAATCGTCGCCAGGCGGCCGAGGCTTTCCAGCCGCCTGATCGTATCGGGATCGTGGTCCTGAACCTGCGACCAGTAGGCACCGAGCGCCGCAATCGGTGCAGGCTTGCCGATGGGCACCATGACAAGACTGCGGACAAACGTCGGCGCATAGGCGTCCTGCGGGATACGTGGATCCAGCCGCACATCAGAGATCGCCACTGTCTCGCCGTGACGCATCAACCAGCCTGAAATGCAGTGGTCGGCGGCAAAGGTCTGGCCTTGCCAAAGCGGCGACACAGCATCTTCCGCTACATAGGAACAGCAACCGTCATGGGCAATGACAACCGCAATGCCCTCTGCGCCGACAGCGGCGCGGGCCGTGTCGCGCAGCACCGCCACGACTTCGTCCAGCGACCCTGCCATGGCCAACCGCTCACTGGCATTTAGCACATGAGACAAGCGCTCCTCACTGCGTAGATCTACCGGAACAGTAATAGCCAAACCGATCTCCCAACGACAACCACAGATATCTTATCCGCGGGCTCTAACCAATGAATGGGGGTAAGCAAAGACACCCCCTTGCTCGGCAGGGTCCACGTTTACTGCTCAGCAAGCGGACGCCTGGCTGCAAAGCCTAACCTTGAGTGCGATCTACCAAGCCAAAACAGCATCGCTTAATTTCAGGGCGCTTGAAATGGTTGGGTTAGAAGACTTTAACAGTCCTCTGTCAAAAGCTGACGGTTGCGTGCATTTATCAGCATCACTCTCCGGTGGCTGCCTTTGACTGTCCCGTTTGCCCCTTGAAAGGGGGGACACGTCTTCCGAGCCTCAGTTTCGCTCCCCATTTGTAGCCTCCATCTTTCGCGCCTGCCCGCCAGAGCCGACATATTTCCCGCGCGCCCTCGGCCTACAGTTGCCCGTCGCTGAATGTTCAGCGATCCGGTTTGGTCGCCGGGCTAGTTACGGGACGCGTAAGCGTCAGCTATAAGAGGTAGGCGTTTTTACGCCTGCTCTATGGCAGCTGTGCGCGGGACACCTTCGGGTGTGCCGGGTTCCTGTGACCGGTCGACCAACCTGCGTACAGCTGCCTCCTATTTGCTTGGTCGCAACCGGAGGTGGTACTTCATTTTTACAGGAGATGTAGCTATGAACGGATCCACCGCTGTAACCACTCACCAACCCTTCGACCAAATGGACAGCGCACCGCTGTTTTCCGTTAACGCCGGCGTACCCATTGAAGAAGCCCTGGAACGCGCCGCCCACCTGATGCTCTACGTCGAAAAGCTCGCCGCTGCAGATGCCTTTACCG
>NZ_JBBNAH010000374.1:0-4475 GCF_037994325.1 Pseudomonas sp. | reverse complement strand
GCTTCAATATCGGCCAACGAGCCAATCACCGCGACCTTGCCGGTATTGCGCGCGAACTCGCAGGCAGCCTGCACTTTCGGGCCCATGGAGCCGGCGGCAAAGCCCAGGCGTTCCAGTTCATCCGGATGCGCCTCGGCGATGGCTTTTTGCGTCGGCTTGCCCCAGTCGATATAGGTGGCAGCCACGTCGGTGGCGATCACCAGCAGGTCGGATTCCAGTTGTTCGGCCAACAACGCCGAGCACAGGTCTTTGTCGATTACCGCTTCCACACCTTCAAGTTTGCCGGCGGCGTTGTAGCGGGTGGGAATGCCGCCGCCACCGGCGCAAATCACAATGGTGCCGTGCTCCAGCAGCCATTTGACCGGGCGGATTTCAAAGATCTGTTTCGGCCGTGGGCTGGCCACCACACGGCGAAACTTGTCGCCATCGGGGG
The DNA here is from genome assembly GCF_037994325.1 of Pseudomonas sp. GTDB lineage: Bacteria > Pseudomonadota > Gammaproteobacteria > Pseudomonadales > Pseudomonadaceae > Aquipseudomonas. The sequence goes on along the minus strand of NZ_JBBNAH010000374.1, from coordinate 4,042 downwards.
CAATGCTCCAGCCTTTTTCGGCGGCCAAGCGTTCGGCATCTTCTTTGGAGTACACCGGGCCGATGGGCTTGGTGGGGTTCTGGAAGGCAGGGTCGTTGGCGTCCACTTCCACCTGGGTGAGCAGGGTGGCGAAGGGCACTTCGAAGGGCAGCAGGTTGCCTAATTCCTGCTCGATCATATAGCCGATCATGCCTTCGGTTTCGGCGCCGAGGACGTCCAGCGGGTAGGGGTTTACCGAGGTATAAGCGGCGGCTTGCAGGGCCAGCAAGCCCACTTGCGGGCCATTGCCATGGGCGATGACCAGTTGATTGCCGGGGGCGACTTTGGCGATCTGTTCGGCGGCGACGCGGACGTTTTCCCGCTGATTATCCGCGGTCATAGGCTCGCCACGGCGCAGCAGGGCGTTGCCACCCAGGGCGACGACAATGCGCATAGCTGTTCTCCTGAAAAAGGGCGGGGCAGCGCTGCTACCCCGCGCGCGCCTTAGATATCGGCCATGGCCGCAACAAGAATGGCCTTGATGGTGTGCATGCGGTTTTCCGCCTGCTCGAAGGCGATATTGGCTGGCGACTCGAACACGTCTTCGGTCACTTCCACGCCATTGGCCAGGTGCGGGTAGCGGCTGGCGATATCCTTGCCGACCTTGGTTTCGCTGTTATGGAACGCCGGCAGGCAATGCATAAATTTCACCCGGGGGTTGCCGGCAGCTTTCATCATCTCGGTGTTTACCTGGTAGGGCAGCAACTGCTTGATGCGCTCGTCCCAGGCGTCCACCGGTTCGCCCATGGAAACCCAGACATCGGTGTGGATAAAGTCGACGCCCTTGACCGCTTCGTTCGGGTCTTCGGTGAGGGTGATACGTGCGCCGCTTTCTTCGGCAAAGCCTTGGCATTGTTTGATGAAGTCATCGGTTGGCCACAGCGCTTTGGGCGCGCCAATGCGCACGTCCATGCCCAGCTTGGCGCCGATCATCAGCAGCGAGTTGCCCATGTTGTAACGCGCGTCACCGAGGTAGGCATAGCTGATGTCATGCAGCGGCTTGTCGCTGTGCTCGCGCATGGTCATCACGTCGGCAATCATCTGGGTGGGGTGGAATTCGGCGGTCAGGCCGTTAAACACCGGCACGCCGGCGTACTGCGCCAGCTCTTCGACGATTTCCTGGCCGTAGCCACGATACTCGATGGCATCGAACATGCGCCCGAGCACGCGGGCGGTGTCTTTCATGCTTTCTTTGTGGCCGATCTGCGAGGAGCTTGGGTCGATATAGGTGACGCTGGCACCCTGGTCGTAGGCCGCTACTTCAAAGGCGCAGCGGGTGCGGGTCGAGGTTTTTTCAAAGATCAGCGCGATGTTTTTGCGCTTCAGGTGCTGCTGCTCAGTGCCGGTGTATTTTGCCCGTTTCAGGTCGCGGGACAGGTCCAGCAGGTAACGCAGCTCGCGCTGGCTGTGGTGCATCAGGCTGAGCAGGCTGCGGTTGTGCATGTTGAACGCCATTTTTCAAAACTCCTGTAAACACGTTGCGTGCGGTGTCGTTGCCCTCGTGGGGTCGACACCGATGGCTGGTGGTGCGGATTAGTAGTCGATTGGGTCGCGAATAATCGGGCAGGTCATGCAGTGGCCACCGCCGCGGCCACGGCCCAGTTCACCGGCGCTGATGGTGATGACCTCGACACCGGCTTTGCGCAGCAGGGTGTTGGTGTAGGTATTGCGGTCGTAGCCGACCACCACGCCGGGCTCCAGGGCCACCACGTTATTGCCGTCGTCCCATTGCTCGCGCTCGGCCTCGAAGGTGTTGCCGCCGGTGGGCACTACGCGCAGTTCTTTGAGCTTCAGGGCTTCGGCGACCACCTTGATGAAATGCTGGTCTTCGCGGCGTACATCCAGGCCATCTGGGCGATTGCCATCCGGGCGAATACTGAAGGGCACGATGGCGTCTACCGCTTCGGCAAATACGGTGACCAAGTCGCGGTCGCAGAAGCTAAACACCGTGTCCAGGTGCATAGCCGCGCGGGATTTCGGCAGGCCGGCGACAATCACCCGTTCTGCCGCCTTGCTGGCAAACAACGATTGCGCCAGTTGGCCAATGGCTTGGTGGGTGGTGCGCTCGCCCATCCCAATCAACACCACGCCATTGCCGATAGGCATAACGTCGCCGCCCTCCAGGGACGCGGCGCCATGGTCTTGGTCGGGGTCGCCGTACCAGACCTTGAACTCGGCGTTAACGAAGTCTGGATGGAATTTATAGATGGCGGTCAGCAGCAAGGTTTCCTGCCGCCGCGCGGGCCAGTACATGGGGTTGAGGCTTACACCGCCGTAGATCCAGCAGGTGTTGTCACGGGTGAACTGGGTGTTGGGCAGCGGCGGCAAAATAAAGCTGGAGCTGCCCAGATAGCCGCGGAAAATCTCGATAGCCTTGCCGCCGAACTGATCGGGCAAATCACTGCCCGAAACGCCGCCAATCAAGTACTGCGCCAATGCACGTGGCTCCAGGCTTTCCAGCCAGGAACGCACTTCGTTAACCAGGCCGAGGCCGACATGGTTGGCGGTTATTTTGCGGTCGAGAATCCAGCTGCGCGCCTCAACGTTGCTGACGGTTTCAGCCAGCAGGTTATGCATCTCCACCACATCAACGCCACGCTCGCGCATCTTGGTGACAAAGTCGAAATGGTCGCGCTTGGCCTGGCTGACCCACAGCACGTCGTCGAACAGCAACTCATCGCAATTGCTTGGGGTTAGGCGCTGGTGCGCCAAACCTGGGGAGCAAACCAGCACTTTATGTAACTTGCCCGCTTCGGAATGGACACCGAGTTTTACCTTGGACATTGGGGTTCTCCTTTCAAAAAATCACAGGGTCAGGAAGCCGTCGTAGAGGCCGTAAGCCGCTACCAGGGCGCCGATCACCACCAGGGCGAAAATGCCTTTCTCGATCTGGGTAAAAATGGGTTGGCCGACTTCACGTTTGGCCTTGGCAAACAGGATGGCGCCAGGTGCATACAGCAGCGCCGAAAGCAGCAGGTACTTGATGCCGCCGGCGTACAGCAGCCACACCGCGTAAATCACCGCGATGCCGGCAATGGCCAGGTCTTTGTTGCGCTCCTTGGCCGCTTGCTCGTAGGTTTCGCCGCGTACCGCCAGCAGCAGGGCGTAAGCCGCCGACCACAGGTAGGGCACCAGAATCATTGAGGTGGCGAGGTAGATCAGTGACAGGTAGGTGCTGGCGGAAAACAGCGTGATGATCAGAAAAATCTGAACCATGGCGTTGGTCAGCCACAGGGCATTGGCCGGTGCGTGGTTGGCGTTTTCCTTGCGTAGAAAGGCCGGCATGGTGTGGTCTTTGGCGGCGGCGAAGAGGATTTCCGCACACAGCAGCACCCACGACAGCAGGGCACCCAGCAGGGAAATGATCAGGCCGACGCTGATCAACACGGCGCCCCAATGACCGACAACATGTTCCAGCACGGCGGCCATGGAGGGGTTCTGCAACTTGGCCAGTTCTGGCTGCGTCATGATCCCCAGCGACAGCACGTTCACCAGCACCAAGATCAGCAGCACGCTGATAAAACCGATGATGGTGGCTTTGCCGACGTCCGAACGCTTCTCGGCGCGGGCGGAGAAAATGCTTGCGCCCTCGATGCCGATAAACACCCAGACAGTCACCAGCATCATGTTGCGCACCTGGTTCATCACACTGCCCAGGTCAGGGTTTTTCAGGCCCCAAATGTCCGCGGTAAAGATGTCCAGTTTGAAGGCGAAGAAGGCGATCAGAATAAATAGCAGCAGCGGCACCACCTTGGCCACGGTGGTCACCAGATTGATAAACGCCGCCTCTTTTACCCCGCGTAGAACCAAGAAGTGCACAGCCCAGAGCACCACGGAGGCGCCGATAACGGCGGCCGGGGTGTTGCCTTCGCCAAACACCGGAAAAAAGTAGCCGAGGGTGCTGAACAGCAAGACGAAGTAGCCGACGTTGCCCAGCCAGGCACTGATCCAGTAGCCCCAAGCGGAAGAAAAACCCATGTAATCGCCAAAGCCGGCTTTGGCG
>NZ_JBBNAH010000373.1:0-2093 GCF_037994325.1 Pseudomonas sp. | reverse complement strand
GAAACGACGCTACAGCTGGCCGCTCTGGACAGTGATTGGCCTTATTGCTCTCGTACTGATTCTGCACATCACCCTGCCCTACGTGGTGCGTGACTACCTCAACGGCAAACTCGCCGATATGGGCGAGTACAAAGGCGAGATCACCGACGTCGACCTGGCCTGGTGGCGCGGCGCGTACCAAATCAATGGGCTGAACATCCGTAAAAAAGAAGACGGCAAAGTACCGGTGCCGCTGCTCGATGCGCCACATATCGACATTGCCGTCAGCTGGCATTCGCTGTGGTACGACCATGCGGTAGTGGCCAAGGTACTTTTCACCCAACCGCAGCTTAACTTTGTCGATGGCGGCACTGATAAGGACGCTTCGCAGACAGGTAAAGGCGTTAACTGGCGCGAACAGCTGGAAAAATTGCTGCCGATTACCCTGGATGAAGTGCGGGTAGTGGATGGCAAGCTGGGCTTTCATAACTTCAGCTCAACGCCGCCGGTGAATATGCAGGCCAGCGAAGTGAATGCCAGCCTGTATAACCTCACCAACGTCGCCGATAGCAACGGCGAGCGGGTCGCGCATTTTGAAGGCAAGGCCTTGCTGCTGGGCCATGCGCCGCTGGAATGCACCATCGTATTTGACCCGTATGAAAACTTTGAAGACTTCAAATTCCGCCTGCGCGCCCGTGACATCGAACTGCGCAAACTCAACGACTTCTCCGCCGCTTACGCCAAGTTCGACTTTAACGCCGGGCATGGCGACTTAGTGATTGAGGCCGACGCGAAAAAGGCCCAGATCAGCGGCTATATCAAACCGCTGCTGCGCGATGTCGATGTGTTCAATTGGCAGCAGGACGTAGAGGACAAAGACAAAGGCTTTTTCCGCTCCGTGTGGGAAGCGTTGGTCGGCGGCAGCGAAACCGTGTTGAAAAATCAGGGCAAGGATCAGTTCGCCACCCGCGTCGAACTTAGCGGCAATGTGCACCAGCAGAACATCAGCGCGTTTCAGGCGTTTTTGGCCATTCTGCGTAATGGTTTTGTGCAGGCCTTTAATGCGCGTTATGAGCGTGGCAAGCCGACGGAGGAATAGGTCGGCCCTAACCAATGGCCGGTTTCTGACAACTTGTCGGCGTGTGACCGCCCATTCAGTGACTGAATGGCGCGTCTGCGTTCACAGTCACGCTGAGCGCGCGTTATAGTCGCGGCCTACATTTATTGAACGCCCTACCCGTTTCGAGGATTTTCCGATGAAGTTCGAAGGCACCCAGGCTTACGTCGCCACTGACGATCTCAAACTGGCAGTGAACGCCGCCATCACCCTGGAACGCCCGCTGCTGGTCAAGGGTGAGCCGGGCACCGGTAAAACCATGCTGGCCGAGCAGTTGGCAGAATCCTTCGGCGCCAAGCTGATTACCTGGCACGTAAAGTCCACCACCAAGGCCCACCAAGGGCTGTATGAGTACGATGCGGTCAGCCGCCTGCGCGACTCGCAGCTGGACAGCGACAAAGTCCACGACGTGCGCAACTACATCAAGAAGGGCAAGCTCTGGGAAGCCTTTGAAAGCGAAGAGCGGGTGATTTTGCTGATCGACGAAATCGACAAAGCCGACATCGAATTCCCCAACGACCTGCTGCAAGAACTCGACAAGATGGAGTTCTACGTTTACGAGACCAATGAAACCATCAAGGCGAAAAAACGCCCGATCATCATCATTACCTCGAACAACGAAAAAGAGCTGCCAGACGCCTTCTTGCGCCGCTGCTTCTTCCACTACATCGCCTTCCCTGACCGCGCCACGCTGCAGAAGATTGTTGATGTGCACTACCCCAACATCAAAAAAGACCTGGTCGCCGAAGCGCTCGACGTGTTCTTTGACGTGCGCAAAGTACCGGGCTTGAAGAAAAAGCCCTCCACCTCGGAATTGGTGGACTGGCTCAAACTCCTGATGGCCGACAACATTGGCGAAGCGGTACTGCGTGAACGCGACCCCACCAAGGCCATTCCGCCGCTGGCAGGCGCCCTGGTGAAAAACGAGCAAGACGTGCAACTGCTTGAACGCCTGGCCTTTATGAGCCGCCGCGCAAGTCGATAAAAACTCAACGGC
>NZ_JBBNAH010000372.1:0-4692 GCF_037994325.1 Pseudomonas sp. | reverse complement strand
CCTTGTCGCCAAACACTTCCAGGGTGCCTGAAAGCGAGCTGGGTTTATTGCCGGTAACTTCAGTCAAAATCGCCGTGGCGGTACGTTGCAGATTGGGGTTAAGCAACACCGCACCACCGATTTGGCTAACGCCATTGGCGCGGCTGTTGTTAAAGATCACCCCGGGTTGCTGCACATCAAATTGGCTGAAACGGTTGTGGGAAAGGCCCTTGGCATTGGGGTTGGCGATTTCGATGACCGGCACGCCGTTGCCGGCGTTGATGACATTAGTGCCGCCCGCCGGCGCAGTGGGGTCAACCAGAATGTCCGCCATCGCCCAGCCCGGCGCACCGGCCAGCAGCACCGACAACACCAGGCGCTTGAGTGACCAGGAAAACGGTTCGGTTGGGGAAAGAATGACCGGCGTAGCGGCAGGTTGCTGGCCAGGTTTACGTTGTGCGCGGGTGATTTCGGCGACGGGGATGAGAAAACCGAGAGACTTACTAAAAATCAGGCGAAAACAGAACTTGTTCATGGTGGAACCGGCTTAGAGTTTGGAAAGCCCGGAACTCTATATATGGCGAGAGAATTTCCATGCAGGACATTTCTTTCAATGCCAACCCCACTTCCTGCAAAGCCAGGATCCTATTCGATTGCTCCCCGCTGACCGTTCGCTAAAGGCACGTTAAACGAGCGCGGCAATCACCCGGTCCAGCGCCCGGCGGTAGGCAAAAAACCTGAACCGTGCACCGCTGCGCCAAGTCGGAACTAGTACTTGGTGCTGCGCCGGGCTTATTTAGCCCGTGCGTGCACGCCTACCGACTTGCTCAGGAGCCTGCATGCACGCCGTGAATTTTTACGATGCCCCTGTCACTCGTTCAAACGCCTTGTCGCGCTTGAACGAGTGCACGTGGCGTGGGCAGCGCTAACCGATGGCAGCTATTTATATAGGCATGTCGGGTTGGCGCTATGCGCCGTGGCGTGGCGATTTCTACCCCAAGGGCCTGGTGCAGAAAAACGAACTGAAGTTCGCCTCCCGCGCGGTCAATAGCATCGAAATCAACGGCTCGTTTTATGCGCTGCAAACGCCGGAGCGCTATCGCGGTTGGGCGGCTGATACGCCAGAGCGCTTTGTCTTCAGCATCAAGGCGCCCCGCCTGATCACCCATATCAAACGCCTGCATGACATCGAACAACCGCTGGCCAACTTCTTTGCCTCGGGCCTCGGCCAGTTGGATGACCGCCTCGGCGCCATCCTTTGGCAATTCCCGCCGAGCTTTAAATTCGATGCGGCGCTGATGGAGGCCTTTCTCGCTCAACTACCCACCGATGGCAAAGCGGCAAAAAAGCTCGCCAGCCAGAGCGATGAGCGCATGCAGGTGGAAGGTTATCTGGACTGGCAAGGCAAACGCGCCCTGCGCCACGCCGTGGAAATCCGCAATGACAGTTTTGTCGACCCAGCCTTTATCGCGTTGCTACGCAAATTCAACGTGGCGCTGGTGATCGCCGACACCGCAAAGAAATGGCCATACGCCGAAGACCTCACTGCCGACTTTGTTTACATGCGCCTGCATGGTGACAAAAAGCTCTACAGCAGCGGTTATTCAGACGCTGCGCTCAAGCGCTGGCACAAGCGCATGGACGCCTGGCGCCATGGCAAACAGCCCGACGATGCGCACCTGATAAGTCCCGACAGCAAACCCAGCCCTGGCCCACGGGATATCTATTGCTACTTCGATAACGACATCAAGGTGCGCTCGCCCTATGACGCCCGCGCCCTTCTGGAGTCGTTCGACCTCACCGGCGCCCTGCTCACCCGCCCCGGTGAACTACCGCAAGGAATCGAGCTATGAGTACCGTCAATCCAGTTCCCCTGCCCGTCGGCGAACAGCGCCCGGCAGTGCACTCGCTGCGCATTCTTACGGTGAACACGCACAAGGGTTTTACCGCGCTCAATCGCAAATTTATTTTGCCGGAGCTGCGCGATGCGGTGCGCACGATGGAGGCCGACTTGGTGTTTCTGCAGGAGGTGCACGGCACCCACGAAACCCACGCCAAGCGCTTTAGTAATTGGCCGTCGACACCGCAGTACGAGTTTCTCGCTGACAGCATGTGGCCGCAGTTTGCCTACGGCCGCAACGCGGTGTACCCAGACGGCGATCACGGCAATGCATTGCTGTCAAAATTTCCCATTCTGCGCCACGACAACCTCGATGTTTCGGTAGGTGTACATGAGCAACGTGGCCTGCTGCACAGCGTGCTCGACGTGCCGGGGCACCGTGAGGTGCATGCCATCTGCGTACACCTGGGCCTGCGTGAAACGCACCGGCAAAAACAACTGCATTTGCTGCGCGCCCTGCTCGATAGCCTGCCACAGGATGCCCCGGTAATTATCGCCGGCGACTTCAACGACTGGCGGCTACGTGCCGACGCAGTACTGGAAAAAGCCGGCATGCAGGAAGTGTTTATGCAGCATTACGGCATGCCGGCGCGCAGCTTTCCGGCGCGTTGGCCGCTGCTGTGCCTGGACCGCATTTATATCCGTAACGCCAGCAGCCATGAGCCGCAGGTGTTGTCGACTCGGCCGTGGTCGCACTTATCTGACCATGCGCCTCTGGCTGTGGAGATCCGCCTATGAAGTACGAGTGGCGCGAAGGCAATGACGTACAGCTGCTGATTAACGGCGAGGAGTTTTACCCTCGGGTGTTTGCCAGCATCCGCGCGGCGCGCAAAGAGGTGTTGCTAGAGACCTTCATTATTTACGAAGACAAAGTCGGCCAGCAGTTGCAGGAAGTGCTGATCGAAGCGGCGCGCCGTGGCGTGCATGTGGAAGTGACGGTCGATGGCTATGGCACCGCCGGCATCACCGCGCCCTATGTGGCGGCGCTGACTGAAGCCGGGGTGAAGCTCAATGTATTCGACCCACGCCCACGGGTGTTGGGTTACCGCACCAACCTGTTCCGCCGTCTGCACCGCAAAATTGTGGTAGTCGACGCCGAGTTGGCCTTTGTTGGCGGTATCAACTTTTCCGCTGATCATTTGGGCGATTTCGGCCCGATGGCCAAGCAGGATTACGCCGTGGAAGTGCGCGGCCCGATCGTCACCGATGTGCATCGCGCAGCCTTGGAGCTATTGGCCATCCGCCGTGGTGAAAAGCCCAACAGCCAACCGGCCTCTCCCGCCAACCACTTTCGCGGCAACGTACGTATGCAGGTATGCCTGCGCGATAACGATGAGTACCCCACCACCATCGAAGCGGCCTATATGGCGGCTATTCGTTCGGCCAACTATCGCCTGATAATTGCCAACGCCTACTTCTTCCCCGGTTACCGCCTGCTGCGCGAGTTGCGTAATGCCGCGCGTCGAGGGGTGAAAGTCACCCTGATTATGCAAGGCATGCCAGATATGCCAGTGGTGCGCCTGTGCACCCGCCTGCTCTACAACTACCTGCTGCGTGACGGTGTGGTGATTCACGAATATTGCCAACGGCCGCTACACGGCAAGGTGGCACTGGTGGACCACGAATGGGCCACGGTCGGCTCAAGCAACCTCGACCCACTTAGCTTGTCGCTGAATCTGGAAGCCAACCTGATGATTCGCGACCACCGTTTTAACCAGCAGCTGTACGAACACCTGAGCACCCTGGCCAAGGACAAATGCAAAACCATCACCCTGGAGCGGGTGATGCGCGGCTACTGGTGGCGCGCGCCCATCATCTTTTTAACTTTTCACTTCTTGCGCTACTTCCCCGCCATCGCCGGTTGGTTTCCAGCGCATTCACCGCGCCTAAAACCCTTGACCGCCGACGATGCGGTGGTGCCTAAAGATGAGCCAGAGGTGGAGCTGCACTGCAAGATTGAGGAAAGCCGATGACAGGTCAGAGCGTTGCCGCCGAGCAGGACGACAAGCCACAAGCACCGTGGAAAATCTGGGCCAAGCGGCTGATCAATATCTTCTTCTTTTGCCTGGTGCCGGTGATGCTGTACCTGCTGGTACGCAACCTCGACTGGCAAGAAGTGAAAACCGCGCTGCATGCCTACAGTTGGCAAACCCTGGCGCTAGCCTTGGCCGCCAGCGCTGCCAGCTACGCGGTGTACAGCTGCTTTGACCTGATCGGCAGCCATTACACCGAGCACAAACTGCCGGCGCGGCAGACTATTCCGGTTACCTTTGTTTGCTACGCCTTTAACCTCAACCTCAGTTCCTGGGTCGGCGGCATCGCCATGCGGTACCGGCTGTATTCGCGGCTGGGGCTGGATGTGCCGACCATTACCAAAGTCATCAGCATTAGCCTGCTGACCAACTGGCTCGGCTATATCATTTTGGCCGGTGGGGTGTTTTCGCTGCGCTTGGTCGACCTGCCAGAAAACTGGAAAATCGGCGAAACCACCCTGCAATACATCGGCTTTGGCCTGATCGCGGCGGCGCTCGTTTATCTGTTCGCCTGCAAATTCAGCAAACGGCGCAACTGGCACTTCGGCAAACAGGAAATCACCCTGCCGAGCCTGCGTATGGCGTCGGCCCAGGTCGTGCTGGGTACGCTGAACTGGGGGCTGATGGCCGCGATGATTTTTATCCTGCTGCCGGACAAGGTGTCGTACTGGGACATTCTTGGCATCTTGCTGATCAGCAGCATCGCCGGGGTGATCACCCATATTCCCGCCGGGCTGGGCGTACTTGAAGCCGTGTTTATCGCCCTGCTGCAACATCAGG
>NZ_JBBNAH010000371.1:0-9017 GCF_037994325.1 Pseudomonas sp. | reverse complement strand
GCGCGGGGACGACGGTGAAGGCCGCTAATACCTGCGTCGTCCCCGCGCAGGCGGGGATCCAGGTACGCGTTAATCAACGTTAACGCCGACGTTGCTTGATGGTCAGCCGAGCAACTCAGCAAACGCTTTGTCGGCCTCCAGCACCGCTGGCAAGGCGGCAAACACCGCATCCAGATCCAGTTCCTCCACCAATGCCCCGCTTAAGGAAGCTTTGGCCCCATCCGTCGCGCCGCCATGTGCTTGCAGCGCTTCGGCAATCAGTACGGCCTGGGCCAGGGTTTTTGGCAAGGTGCTGTCTGCGGGTGCTTGCAGCGGTCTGGCTTGTAGGGCAATGGCATTCTGGATCAGCTTAGGTAGCTGCCAACGGCGGGCCAGCTCAGCACCCACTTCCGGGTAACCAAAGCCCAGTTGCAGCGTTTCGTTAGCCACCCGGCCGGCGGCGCTGGCGTGTTTGCTGTCGTTCAGTTGTGGGGCGTATTGCGGGGCCCCGGTTTGGATCAGCAGTTCGCCAATGTTATGCATCATGCCGCAGGTAAAGGCGGTGTCGGCGTCCTGGCCGGCCTGTTTGGCCAGCAAGCGACTGATACTGGCAACCTGGAAGCTGTGGATCCAGAAGCCCTTTAAATCGAACGTGGCGTCGGCCTTGAAGGCGCCGGTAACCGCCGAAGCGAGTACCAAGGTGCGCAAGGTGTTAAAGCCCAAACGCGAGGCGGCATCTTCAATGCTGGTGGATTCACGCGCGCCGCGGTAGCGCGAGGAGTTGGCCAGGCGCAGCACTTTGGCAGCGATGACGGGGTCGAGGGAAATATTGCGTGCCACGGCGTCGAGGCTGGAGGACGGGTTATCGAACTGTTGAATCAGTTCCAAGGCCACCTTGGGGATACTTGGCAAAGCGTGCAGGTCGGCAAATAGCGTTTCTATATCCATGGGCTCACCCTCAGTTAAACGTCTTGTTTTGAAATCATAGGCAACTTTTGCCAGCGCACTAGAAGACCGAGTGTGTGGACCGATGTGTTGAAGCTAACAAGCACCCGCTGCCATAGCTAGCGCTGAATGCGAAAGCCCTTGGGCGACAGGCCTGTGCCGCGTTTAAAGAAGCGCGAAAAATACGCCGGATCGGAAAAACCCAAGCTGTCGGATACCTGATTAACGGTCATGGCGCTGTACACCAAGCAGCGTTTGGCTTCTAAAAGTAGCCGCTGATTGATCATCTGCAATGCCGATTGCCCAGCCAGGCGCCGACACAGTGCATTCAGGTGCGCGGCGCTGATATTTAAAGCGTTGGCGTAGTGTTCGATAGGCAAATGCTCGCGGTAATGCGCTTCCAGCAGGCGGGTAAAGGCATCGACATGCTCACGCCCTCGGTCGGGCCCTGCGCTGGCAGACTGTGCCTGGGCGCGGCGGCTCAGCGACACCAGCAGCACGCTGATCAGCGATTGCAGCATCACATCGCGGCCGCTTTGCTGTTGCTCGTACTCGGCGCTAATCGACTCAAACAGCGCATCCAGATAGCGCCGTTCACTGCCCACGGCAAAGCACGCCGGCTGACGCAGCACCTGGCTATCGAGTGCCACCGCCAGCTGTTCCGCCAGCGGCTGCGCCAGGCTCAGCACATAGCCCTGCACATCATCGGAAAAGCGAAAGCCGTGCACGCACAGCGCCGGCACCACTTGCAGGGAACTGCTGCCGACCTCGGCTAACGAGCCTTCGACCTGTAACTGCGCCTGACCGGACTGCACGTAGAGCAACTGCACCAGGTCGCTATGGCGATGGGGCTTGATCTCCCAGTGGTGCAAGCGGCTGCGCTCGGGAATCGACTCGCAATGAATCAGGTCCGGGGTTGGCCACGCCGTGGTTTCGCCATACAGCTTAAACACCGGAACCGGGTTTTCTGTGGTTTTCAGCATCATCACAACCCATGAAAAGTACCTGAAAGCTGTTCGATATTGCCTTCTAAGCTGGGCATTAACCACAAAAAATACAGGAGTCATAAAAACAACTAAGTCCCACCAACGGGACAGGACAACACAGTATGAAAACCCAGATCGCCATTATCGGTGCCGGCCCGTCCGGCTTATTGCTCGGCCAATTGCTGCACAAGGCCGGCATCGCCAACGTTATCGTCGAACGGCAAACACCGGACTACATCCTTGGTCGCATCCGCGCCGGCGTGTTGGAACAAGGCATGGTTGACCTGCTGCGCGAGGCCGGCGTCAGCCAGCGCATGGACGCCGAGGGCCTGGTACACGACGGTTTTGAACTGGCCTTTGACGGCCGTAGCGAACATATCGACCTCAAAGGCCTGACTGGCGGCAAAACCGTCATGGTCTACGGCCAGACCGAAGTCACCCGCGACCTGATGCAGGCTCGCGAAGCCGCTGGCGCGCCGACCTTCTACAGCGCCAGCAATGTGCAACCGCACGAGCTCAAGGGCGAGCAGCCCTACATCACCTTTGAACACAACGGCGAACGCCATCGCCTGGACTGCGACTACATCGCCGGTTGCGACGGTTTTCATGGCGTGTCGCGCCAATCCATTCCCGAAGGCGTGCTGAAAGAATTTGAACGGATGTACCCGTTTGGTTGGCTGGGTATCCTCGCCGACACGCCGCCGGTTAATGAAGAACTGATTTACGCCAACCACGAACGCGGCTTTGCCCTGTGCAGCATGCGTTCGCCCACCCGCACGCGCTATTACGTGCAAGTGGGGGCCGAGGAGAAAGTCGAAGACTGGTCGGACGAGCGCTTCTGGGACGAACTCAAACGCCGCCTACCAGCGCCAGTGGCCGCCAAGTTGATCACCGGCCCCTCGATTGAAAAAAGCATCGCGCCGCTGCGCAGCTTTGTTGTCGAGCCCATGCAATACGGCCGGTTGTTTCTGCTTGGCGATGCCGCCCATATCGTCCCGCCCACCGGCGCCAAAGGCCTGAACCTGGCGGCCAGCGACGTCAGCACGCTGTACCGCATTTTGCTCAAGGTTTACCGCGAAGGGCGCACTGAGCTGCTGGAGAAATACTCGGCAATTTGCCTGCGCCGGGTGTGGAAAGCCGAGCGTTTTTCCTGGTGGATGACCTCCATGCTGCACCGTTTTCCCGATACCGATGCATTTAGCCAGCGTATGCAGCAAACCGAGCTGGACTACTTCGTCAGCTCCGAGGCCGGGCGTAAAACCATTGCCGAGAACTACGTCGGCTTGCCCTACGAAGCCATCGAGTAGCCAACCGTCGTAGGGTGTGCTGCGCGCACCAGGCGGTTTACCTGGGGAGCGCAAAGGTGCGCACAGCACACCCTACGGATCGAGCGCGGCCGTAAAAAACAATAAAGACGATTTGGTATCCCCCGTTTCTACCGGTGACCTCTCGTAGGGTGTGCTATGCGCACCAATGCGATCACGGGTAAACCACGTAGTGCGCCAGCACACCCGGACCGAACGCGCCTTAACAATCAACGCAGCCGCTACCTCAACAACTGACTCAACACCGCCCGCAACTTGCCCGGCTTAACCGGCTTGTTAAGCAGCGGCGCCCCCAGCGTTTGCAACTCCTGTCGGCAATGGTTGCTGCGGTCAGCGGTGATCATGACGGCGGGGATGGTCTGGCCGAAATGCTCGCGCAAGTGTTGCACCACTTGGCAGCCCGTCACGCCATGGTCGAGGTGGAAGTCGGCGAGGATCAGTTCCGGCGCCTGGCCTTGCAGGACCTGCAACGCCGCATCCTGGTCGGTGGCGGTCAGCACGTCGCAGCCCCACTGGCCCAGCAGTGCGGCCATGCTCTCGAGGATGCTGACTTCGTTGTCCAGCACCAGCAAACGCCGGCCCGGCAGTGGATTGCCAACCACCGCTTGCGCTGGCACGGCCACCGCCGGCAGCGGGATTTCCCGCGACAGTGGCACTTCAATGCTAAACACCGAACCGCGCCCCGGCCGCGAGCGCACCTGCACGGTGTAACCGAGCATGGTGGCGATACGCTCGACGATGGCCAGGCCCAACCCCACCCCTTTGCGGTCAGCCGCACGGCCGACATCCAGTTGGTTAAATTCGAGAAAAATCGACGACAACTGATCCTGCGCAATCCCCCGCCCGGTGTCCCACACCTCTAAAAACAACCGCTCGCCGCGCCGCCGTGCGCCGAGCAATACGCCGCCGTGGCGGGTGTAGCGGCAAGCGTTGCTGAGGAAGTTACGCAAGATGCGCGTCAGCAAGCGCAGGTCGGTATGCACGGCGTAGTTGGGAATGCGCGCGCGCAAGGTCAGGCCAGCCGCTTCTGCCACCGATTGGAATTCCGAAGCGAGCGGCGCCAGCAGTTCGTCCAGACGGTAGACATCGATATCCGGCTTGATTGCCGCTTGGTCGAGTTTGGAGATATCCAGCAGATCGGTAAGCAAATCTTCGGCGCCTTCCAGCGCCTGGTGCGTGCGTTCCACCAATAGATTTTCCGCCGCTGGCAGATGGCGTTCGCGCAGGGTCGAGACCAACAAGCGCGCGGCATTCAGCGGTTGCAGCAGGTCGTGGCTGGCGGCAGCGAGGTATTTGTCTTTGCTCAGGTTGGCGGCCTGGGCCACGTCGCGGGCTTCGCGCAGTTGCTCGTTCAGGGTTTGCAGTTGCTCGGTGCGACTGGCAACCCGCTGCTCCAATTCGTCGTTGAGCGCCTGCAAGCGCTGCTGAGCCTGAATGCGCTCGGTGATATCGGCGACAAAACCTTCCACCAGCCCTTCTTCATCGGGCTTGAGCAGCAGGTTCATCATCACGTCAACGTGGCTGCCGTCTTTGCGCCGTAAGCGGGTGATATAGCCATACAGGCCGCCGTCTTCACGCAGCCGTTCGCGGATATGCAACAGCTCGGCCTCGCCGCCCATAAACAAGTGGCTGGCCATATCGGTCAGCGACCACAGCACATGGGGCGGGTCGTCATAACCGAGCATACGCGCCAAGGCTGGGTTAGCCGCGCGCAGGCCTTCGTGCAAACTGGCCTGGAAGATGCCGTGCACGGCGTGTTCGAACAGCCACTTATAACGATTGCGCTCGGTTTCCAGCTCTTCCAGACGCGCTAACAGTTCCGGGTAATGGCTTTTGCGCGCCGACTGGCTGCCCAGGCCGAGCAAGCCGGCCAGGGCTTTTTGCTGCTCCTCAGAGCGCCTCGCCATAGACAACCTCGACATCGCGCTGGCTCGACTCACGCGGGTTGGTCAGGATGCACGGGTCACCCATGGCGTGCTGCGAGAGAAACGGAATATCGGCCATCACCACCCCATGCAGGCCCAGGGTTTCGCGAAAGCCCACCGCGTGTTTCAGCGCAATCAAATGCTCGACCAAACGCTGGCGGATCTGATTGTGGTTGAGGCCGCGGCAGTCGATGCCAAAGGTCTCGGCAATCACCTTGAACCGCTCCGGCGCCGAGTTGTAGTTGAAGGCCACCACGTGCTCGACCAACACCGCATTGCACAAGCCGTGGGGCAAATCGAGAAAGCCGCCCAAGCTATGGGACATGGCATGCACGGCGCCCAGAATCGCATTCGAAAACGCCAGGCCGGCCTGCATGCTGCCGAGCATGATTTTCTCGCGCAGGGCAATGTCTTGCGGGTTGGCGATCATCTGCACCAGGTTGCCATTGATCAGGCGCATCGCTTCCAGGGCATGGGGGTCAGTAAGCGGACCATGGCCGGTGGAAACAAAAGCCTCGATGGCATGCACCAAGGCGTCGATGCCGGTACAGGCAGACAAAAACGGGTCCATGCTCGCCGTGGTTTCCGGGTCGATCAGCGACACATCGGGCACCACCGCCTTGCTGACGATGGAGAATTTCATCCGCTCTTGCTGATTGGAGATGATCACAAACTGCGACACATCCGCCGAGGTGCCAGCGGTGGTAGGAATCAGAATCAGCGGCGGGCTGGGCACGCGGATGGTGTCCACCCCTTCAAACTCCAAAATGCTGCGCCCGTGGGCGACAACAATGCCGATGCCCTTGGCGCAATCCATCGGGCTGCCGCCACCGACGGCGACGATCACGTTGCAATTGTTCTCGCGGTACACCTCGGCGCCGCGCATCACTTCTTCCACACGCGGGTTGGGCGAGACGTCGGTGTACAGGCAGTAGGCGATGTTCTGCGCTTGCAGGCTGGCTTCAACATCCGCAACCCAGCCAGCGGTAACGACGCCGGGGTCGGACACCACCAACACCTTGCGCGCACCGAAGTTGGCGGCGAAGTTGCCGACATGGTGGCGGCAACCGGCACCGAAAACGATTTCCGGGGAAACGAATTTACGCAAAAGGCTGAGGTTCTGGCTCATCGAGGGGCCTGGTGTTTTTTTGTTTTGAGTGGGGTGGAGGCTACTGGATTGCGCTTGGATTGCAATGCGACCTTGGCCTGAGCCTGGACCGTCACAATCCGGGCGTTTGCAGACACACCCTGGGTCCCCGCCTGCGCGGGGACGACGGAGTACTTCCAACTACCACCGTCATTCCCGCGAAGGCGGGAATCCAGAATGGCGCGGGGAAATGCGCTAGCCGACACACCCTGAGTTCTCACCTAAGCGGATGGGTGCGGGGGCCGTCCCCTGCGGCTTACAGCAGCCGCTGGTAAAACCCCAATTCCAACTCCATCACCTGCTGCAAATGCCCGGCCTGGCGAAAGCCGTGGCCTTCGTCGGGGTAGAAGTGTTGTTCCACTGGCACGCCTTGGGCTTGCAGGGCGGCGACCATACTGGCGGTCTGTTCGGGCAGTACCACGGCATCACGCCCGCCTTGGAAAAAGATCACCGGCGCACTGATTTTGTCGGCGTGCAACAGCGGTGTGCGGGCCTTGTAGCGGTCGGCATCAAGGTCAGGATCGCCGATTAGCCAGTCGAGGTAGTCGCCTTCAAATTTATGCGTGACGCGGCGCAGGGCCAGTGGGTCGCTAACGCCGTACAAGCTGGCGCCACCGCGGAACACCGCGTGAAAGGCCAAGGCACATAGCGCGGTGTAACCGCCGGCACTGCCGCCGCGAATAAACGCGCGCTGTGGGTCGATGCGGCCAGCCTCGGCCAGATGCGCCACGACGGCCACGGCATCTTCTACATCGATGACGCCCCACTGCCCTTCCAAGCGCTGGCGATAGGCGCGACCAAAGTTGCTGCTGCCGCGGTAGTTGAGGTCGGCGACGGCAAAGCCACGCGCGGTCCAGAACTGGATGCGCGGGTCGAATACCGGATAACAGGCCGACGTTGGCCCGCCATGGAGAAACACCACCAACGGCGGCTGCTCGCTAACGGCAGATGGTTGCGTGGGGGCGTAGAAAAAACCGTAGGCGCGCTCGCCAGCACTTAGGTAGTCGAGGCGTTCCGGCAGGGCCAACTGTTCGGCGGGCAACGGTTGCTCGCCGCCGGCCAACACCCGCACCTGGCCGTCGCTTCGGCTGATGGCGATTACTGCCGACAGGCAGTTGGGCGCGGCGGCGATGCAGTAGAAATGCTCGCCATCAGCGGCCAGGGCGCGGAAGCGACTGAAGTCTGCTGCCAGCCGACGCTCTTCGCCGCTGGCGGCTTGCCAGACTAACTCGCCCCAGCCTTGGTCAAAGCGCGTCAGTAGCAACTCGCCCAGCTCCAGAGGCAGATAACTGCAACTGCCCAATTGCCATGGCGCGCTGCCATGGTCGGCGTCAGCGGCATGGGCCAGGCGTTGCCATTGCCCGTCCACGTCGCCCCACGGTTGCCACCAACCGTCGCGATCACTCAGGCACAGCAGGCGACTGTCGACGGTAAAGCGCGGCTGCTGCAGCGATTCATCGCTGATGCCGCCGGCGAGCACCTGCAAGCGTGGCCAAATTCCACGGGCATCGCGGCGTGCGCTGCACAGGCGGGTGTGCGTCCAGGGTTGCGCCGGGCGGTCCCATTCGATCCAGGCCAGACGTTGGCCGTCGGCGCTCAGGGTAGGCGATGCGTAAAAATCGCTGCCTTCAGCGAGCACGCTGCGTTCGCCATCGGCCAGGGCAATGCTGACTAGACGATTACGCACGCGCCCCTGGCCATGGCATTCCTCGACCGCCAACAGCGCGTGGCCAACGCGGTCGAATTGCAGGTCGCCGTAGCGACACAGCGGTGCTTCGCCGAGTGGCTGCACGCTGCCGTCTTTAAGGTGTTGCAGGTACAACTGCTGGTCGCTGTCGTTAACAAACGCCACGCCGCTGTCGGTCAGGCAGAACACGCCGCCGCCGTATTCATGCACGCGGCTGCGCAGGGAGAAATGGGCTGGGGTCAGGCACTGGGCGCTTTCACCGTGCCAGCGCCAGAGGGTATTGCGACCGTCCTGGGGATTAAATTCAATCCAGAACACGCCCTGTTCACTGACCTGCAATTCCGCGAAATCGCGGCTGGCGGCCGCTGCCTGCGCGGCGGACCAGTTGCCGGGAAAGAAACCATAACGCTCGCAGCTGTCGTGCATGGCAGAAGGCTCACCTAATACGCATCAGAGCACCCGCTAGAGAAGCAGGGAGCAAGCAGAGCGGCAATAAGCCGCCCCACGACCAGCGCAAAAGAGTACGCCTGTGTCAGTCACTATCAAACCTTCACAATCAACCGTGAGGCCTTTTCATTGCGCATGGTCAGCGCCTGCATGCCTAAATCGGCGTTCTCGGCCTCGGCTCGGGCAGCCAAAATCACGCCGTGGTGCGCTGATTTACTGCACACCGGGTCGGCATTACTGGCATCGCCGGTGAGCATAAACGCCTGGCAACGGCAGCCGCCGAAGTCTTTGTGTTTTTCATCGCAGGAGCGGCAGGGTTCGGGCATCCAAGCGTCGCCACGGAAGCGGTTAAAGCCAAACGACTCGTTCCAGATATAGGCAATGCTGTGCTCCAGCACATTGGGGAATTCCACCGGCAACTGCCGCGCGCTGTGGCATGGCAGGGCGGTGCCGTCTGGGGTGATGTCGAGGAACAGATTGGCCCAGCCATTCATGCAGGCTTTGGGGCGTTCTTCGTAGTAGTCGGGGGTAACGAAGATCAGCTTGCACGGGTGGTTTTGGGCCTCCAAGCGGGCG
>NZ_JBBNAH010000370.1:0-17709 GCF_037994325.1 Pseudomonas sp. | reverse complement strand
TCAGGTCGCCTTTCTTATCCCACTCTTTGGTGCCCATTACGGTTTTCACCGGGTTGGCTTTCAGCCAGGCACTGGCCTTGGCGCCGTCGGTGCCTTTGGTGCCAACGAAGGCAGCAGCAACCGCTTGCAGGGCAGCGTAGGAGTACAGGGTGTAGCCTTCTGGCTCATAGCCATTGGCGCGGAATTTCTCGATAACCGGTTTGCCGTCCGGGATATTGCGTGGGTCGGCGCCGAAGGTCATCAGCACGCCTTTGGTGTATTGCGCACCGCCAGCAGTGGTAACGAGTTCGTCGGTGACGATGCCGTCACCGGAAATGAACAGTGCGGTCGAACCTTGTTCGCGCAGCTGACGAACCAGCGGACCGGCTTCAGCGTGCAGGCCACCGAAGTACACCACTTCAGCACCCGAGGAACGGATTTTGGTTACCAGAGCGTTGAAGTCTTTCTCGCCACGGGTCAGACCTTCGTAGATCACTTCCTTCACACCGCGCTTGTTCAGCTGGGCTTTGGTGGCGTCTGCCAGGCCTTGGCCGTAGGTGTCTTTGTCGTGAATGATCGCGACTTTGCTCAGCTTCAGCTTGTCGACGATGTAGTCGCCGGCCACCACGCCTTGCTGGTCGTCACGACCGCAGATACGGAACTCGCCGGACAGGCCGCGCTCGGTAACAGTTGGGTTGGTGGAGGCTGGAGTAATGGAGATGATGCCGGCTTCGTCATACACCTCGGAAGCGGGGATGGTCGACGAGGAACAGAAGTGGCCGATGACGGCGACAGCTTTGTCCGAGTCCACCAGACGGTTGGCAACCGCTACGGCCTGTTTCGGCTCGCAAGCGTCGTCGCCTTTAACCAGTTTGATCTGCTCACCATTGATACCGCCGGCAGCGTTGATATCGGCTGCTGCCTGCTCGGCGCCCTTCCACAGCTGCTCACCAAAAGCAGCATTACCACCGGTCATTGGGCCGGCTACGCCGATAACGACATCAGCAAAGGCTACGGAAGTCATGCTCATAGCACTGGCTACCGCGAACGCCAGAATACCTTTCTTAAAAGTTTTCTTGTGAGGCATGGAGTTTTGCTCCTGAGGGGTTATGTGAAGGCGCAGATGGCAGAGCAAGCGGCGTGCCACACATTTTCAGTGCCGTGAAAAAAACAGAAACGGTTTTACCGACAGCATCGAAAGGCCCTACTTCAAGAGGGTGCAACCCAACAAAACAACAAGGTGCAACCCAAAAGAAAAATAAAGAGCAACCTAACGATCAAGCAATAGCAACCAAGCACCCCAATTAGGGCAACTCGTCGTAACTGTACTTGTCACCGAAGTGCACACCACTGGTGCGCAAAGTGAGGGCACGCGCACCATTACAGGCTAGTGCAGTGTTAAAGGAATGCTTGGCTATGTGCCGATAGGGAGCAAAAAAGCACCTGCAACTGTACTGGCCGCCTCAGAAAAACATGCGAAACGGGGTCCGCAGGGTGTGCTGTGCGCACCAAAGCGATATCAGGAAGACCGCTTGGTGCGCTTAGCACGCCCTACGTCCGGGGCTCCCGCGTCCTAAATAACGATGCGCAAACATTGCCCAGCGTGGTACAGCGAGAAGCCCAGCTCATACAAGCCACTGCGCAAACCGGGCGCACTAATACCATCCATAGGCTGGAACGGCATCGGTAACGCCTCACGCGAGCCGGTGAGCAGGTAGTTGGCAAACGCCCGCCCCACGGCGGTGCCGGTGGTGACGCCGCGGCCGTTGTAACCGGTAACAGCTACCAGCCCGGGGGCCGGTTCAAACAGGCGCATCAGGTGATCGGGGGTGAAAGCGATGGTGCCGGTCCAGGTGCTTTGCCACTCCACTTTGCCCAACTGCGGAAAGTAGAACTGCTGAATGCGGTCAGCCCAGGCGCGCACCGCCCACAATGGTTTATTCGCGGCACTGCCCAGGCTACCCAGTAACAAACGGCCATCGGCGTCGCGGCGAATACTGCTGAGCACTTGGCGGGTATCCCAGGAGCCTTCGCCACCGGGCAAAATGCTGTCTGCCGCTGCCCCGGTTAACGGCACCGAGGCGACCTGGTAATAACTGCCGGGGAAGAAGTTACGCCGCAGCTCAGTCCACTCGCCTTCGGTGTAAGCGTTGGAAGCCAGCACCACTTTCTCGGCTGTGACCACACCCTGCGCTGTGACGACCAGCCAATCGGCGCCCTGCTTTTCCAGGCGGCTGACCGGTGAGTGATGAAACAACTGCCCGCCCAAGCCCACGACAGCCTTGGCCAGGCCACTGACATAGCCCATTGGATTGACGGTGCCGGCGCGGCGATCCAGCAACGCCGCATCGATGCGCGTGGTGCCGGTGGCGGCATGGCAGGCCGCACCGCGAATGATCTCCACCGGCGCACCACGGCGCACCCATTGCGCGCAGCGGCTTTCCAGATCAGCCGTGCCGCTGGCGTTGTGGGCCATATGCAAGGTGCCATTGCGGCGAGCCTGGCAATCGATGGCGTATTTATCGATCAGGGAAAACACCAGCGCCGGCGCATTGCCCATTTCCGCCACCAGCTTGCTGCCCACCTCAGCGCCCAACCCGGCCTCGACATCATCCGGCGCAATCCACATACCGGCATTAACCAGCCCGACATTGCGCCCGGAACCCCCGTGGCCGGTTTCATGGGCCTCAACAATGGCCACGCTTTTGCCCTGTTCAAGCAAGTGCAGGGCTGTGGATAAGCCGGTAAAGCCCGCGCCAATTACGCAAACATCAACCTTCAAGTCACCCACCAGGGCAGCGGCTTTGGGCCGCTCGGGAGTCAACTCTTCCCACAAACACGATTGCTTCAACGGCATAACCAGACCCCAACCAAAAGGAAACCCAACTAACAGCGCCGCTTACTTAATCAATCAAACGTGATGCCCTGAGCCAGGGGCAACTCACGCGAGTAGTTAACGGTGTTGGTCTGGCGACGCATATACGCGCGCCACGAGTCCGAACCCGACTCACGCCCGCCGCCGGTCTCTTTCTCACCGCCAAAGGCGCCGCCAATCTCTGCGCCGCTTGGGCCGATATTGACGTTGGCGATGCCGCAGTCGCTGCCCACTGCCGACATAAACATCTCGGCCTCACGCACATCGGTGGTGAAGATGCACGACGACAACCCTTGAGGTACGTCGTTATTCAGTTTCAGCGCCTCGGCGAACTCGCTATAGCTCAGCACATAAAGAATGGGGGCGAAGGTTTCGTGACGCACCACGGCGCTTTGCTCGGGCATTTCCACGATGGCCGGGGCCACGTAGTAGGCGTTAGGAAATTTATCTTCAAGTTGACGGGTGCCGCCAAACACCTGCCCGCCCTCTTGCTCAGCCTGGCGCAGTGCGGCTTGCATGCCATCGAAGCCTTGCTTGTCGATCAGCGGGCCAACCAGATTGCCTTCCAACGGATGACCGATGCGCACCTTGGCGTAGGCGGTTTTCAGGCGACTGACGATCTCGTCCTTCACTGACTCATGGGCGATCAAACGACGCAGGGTGGTGCAACGCTGACCCGCCGTGCCGATGGCGCTAAACAGGATGCCGCGCACGGCCAGGTCGAGGTCGGCGCTGGGGGCGAGGATCATCGCGTTGTTGCCGCCAAGCTCGAGAATCGAACGGGCAAAACGCGCCGCCACCACCGGCGCTACTTCACGGCCCATGCGTGTGCTACCCGTGGCGCTGACCAGGGCGACGCGGCTGTCCTGCACCAGCGCTTCACCCGCCTCACGGGCGCCGATAATCACCTGGCTGAGGTTTGCCGGCGCCTCACTGAATTGCTTGGCTACGCCGTCAAACAGGGCCTGACAGGCCAAAGCCGTGAGCGGGGTTTTCTCCGACGGCTTCCACACCACCGAGTTACCGCACACCAGCGCCAGCGTGGTGTTCCACGCCCATACGGCGACCGGAAAGTTAAAGGCGCTGATCACGCCGACCACACCCAGCGGGTGCCAGGTTTCGCGCATATGGTGGCCTGGACGTTCGGAGGCGATGGTCAGGCCATAGAGCTGACGCGACAGGCCAACGGCAAAGTCGCAGATATCGATCATTTCCTGCACTTCACCCAGGCCTTCCTGGGTGATCTTGCCGGCCTCCCACGACACCAATTCGCCCAACTCGGCCTTGTGGGCGCGCAGCGCTTCACCGAACAAACGGATCAACTCGCCACGGCGCGGTGCTGGCACTTGCCGCCAGGCCTGAAATGCAGTTTCAGCTTGGCCGATTTGGGCCTGCACCGAGGCCGCGTCTTGCAACTGCACGCTGCCGATCTGGCTGCCATCGATGGGTGAATATACGGCGTGCGCGCCCTGGTTATAGCGTTCAGGGGCGACGCCCAATTTACTCAGCAATGCAGCAACCATGTCTCGGCACCTGTTTGGTTAAGGAGTGAATTCAATGGCAGCAGTAATAGCCCGCCAGCCGCCAGCCAACAAACGACCTTTACTCCACACATCATTCCGTTTAGTAATGCCAAACCCCAGCGCACCACCAAGGCACCGCCATGCTTAAACGCCATATGCCCTCGCTTACCGCTTTGCAATGCTTTGAAGCGGTGGCGCGCCACCTGAGTTTTACCCGCGCCTCGGAAGAACTGGCGCTCACCCAGAGCGCGGTGAGTAAGCAGGTGGCGCAGTTGGAAGAACTGGTCCAACACCTGCTGTTTCGCCGGGTACGACGCAGTTTGCAGCTCACGCCGGCAGGCTCGCTGTACTTGGTTGAGGTGCGCAAAATCCTTACCCAGGTGGAAATGTCGACCCACTATCTGCGCTCCTACGGCGGCGAAACCGAAGTGCTGCGGGTGGCCACCTTACCCACCTTTGGCGCCCGCTGGCTGGTGCCACGCCTTAAGGGCTGGCGCCTGCGCCACCCGAATATTCACTTGGACGTGTTTAACGAAGTGGAGCCCGACGAACTGGCCCAGGGCCGCAGTGACGTGTCGTTCTACTTCGGCCAAAGCGCCCGGCCTGGCGCTGAGTGCGTGCGCTTATTTGGCGAGGAAATGGTCCCGGTGTGCGCCCCTGGGGTGATGCCCGAACAGCCCTATACCGATCCCACCCAACTCACTGACCTGGTGCTGCTGCAAAACGCTACGCGCCCGGAAGCCTGGCACGAGTGGTTCCATAGCCAGGACCGGCACACCGAACACAGCTATCACGGCCCACGCTTCGACAGCTTTTATATGTGCATCCGCGCCGCGCAAGTGGGTTGCGGCGTGGCGTTGTTGCCGCGTTTTCTGGTGGAGGAAGAGTTGGCCGAAGGCAAGCTGGTAATCCCCTGGCAGCACAGCCTGACCAGCAGCAGCGCCTATTACCTGGCCTACGCTGAACATGCCGCCGAAGTACCCAAGGTGCGCGACTTTGTGCGCTGGATTCACCAACAGGTCGAATAAGCGCCAACAAGAATTTATGGAATAGACCCGGCGTTTTTTTTCGCTTGTCGCAAGGGCCGCCGAGCGTTCTGATAGCACTACCTAGTCAGCCCAGAGCCTCCAGTCATGACCCGCGATGCCGCCCTCTCCCACCAGAGCCTGCTCCAGCTTGTCAGCGCCGCCATTGGCCAGCCCGCTGCCGACTGGGTATTTGCCCACGTCGCCATTCCCCAGGGCCTCGCTCAATTCGCCAACAGCGAACAGCAACTGCACCGTGCCTGGCTGGCCGAAGCGCTGAACCTGAGCCTGTTTTATAAGCTGGTGGAAGCGGTGCCCAATGGCCGCCTGTATGTTGAAGAACAACTGCAGGACGGCCGCCAGGTGGTGTTCGACCATGGCGCTATTCGCACCGTTGACTGGCCTGAGAACGGCGAGCTGCCGCGCGGTCGTCACGCTTTTACCCGCCTGCTGGAACCGCTGGGCTTTACCGATGTGCGCACTTACCCGCTGACCAAGCTGAAAATGACCGGCTACGCCTACCGGCAAATGGACCTGCCAGCGGATATCGCCCAATTCTTTGTTTCCGAATTGCACCCGGGGCGTTTCAGTGAAGGCTTTCAACAAGCGGTGACGCGCGTGTGCGAAACCAACCGTGACCCGTTAAGCGCCGCCAACCTGGCAACCCTTAAAACCTTGCGCCACAGCCGTCATTGCAGCCTGGCGGCAGCACTGGCACTGATGCCGGCGCTGTACCAAGCCTTCGACTGCCAGCACAGCACGGTGCAGGAAAGCGATTACCAAGCGCTACTGAGCGAAAGCGCGGAAATGGCCTGGATCGCCACCGAAGGTAACCGCTTTAACCACCTCACCGACCGTGTCGTCGACCTGCAAGCGGTGGTCGACCACCAGCGCACCATCGGCCGGCCGATGAAAGACAGCATCGAAACCTCCAGCTCGCGCCGGGTGATGCAAACCGCCTACAAAGCCGTGCAGGTGCAGCGCACCTTTATCGACGCCCACGGGCAAACCGTGCAACGCAGCGTGCCGGGGTCGTTTGTGGAATTTATTCAGCGCGAAGTGGATGAAGAGACTGGCGAGTTAGACCTGCATTTCGATAGCAGCAATGCCCAGGGCATTTTCAAAATGACCGACTCGCGCTAACGGCAAAAGCCGTCGTCCCCGCGAAGGCGGGGACCCAGAGTCCATCGCCTAACGACGTTCCCTTCACTATCCTAGGCCCCCGCCTGCGCGGGGACGACGGTGCTTGCCAATAGGGCAGCGCAGTAGCTGATTGGGCTTAGTCGACCAACGTCACCGAGCCTTTCATCATCGAAATATGCCCTGGGAACGAGCAGAAGAACGCATAGTCTTCGCCGGCTTTAAGCTTGCTCACATCAAAGGTCACCGCGTCTTTCTCGCCAGCACCAATGACTTTGGTGTGGGCGATTACCCGGTCGTCACCGGCTTTCAGGTAGTTGGCATCAATGCCCGCCGCCATGCCATCGGTGGCCACAGCAGCCGAGTCGGCGGTTTTGCTGATAACCAGGTTATGGCCCATCGCGGTCTTGGCCATTGAGCCGCTGTGGGTCAAATTGACGGTGAAGGTTTTGCAGCTTTTGCTGATTTTGATGTCTTTGGTGTCGTAGGTCATTTGGTCGGTGGAGTCGACCGTCACGGAACAATCGGCGGCGAAAACCTGAACGCTGGCCAGGGTAAGAACGGAAGCAACTACAAGCTTGCGAAACATGGTGAACTCCTTGGCAGGATGGGCCATTGGCCCGGATAAATCTGCCGCCTTGACGCGAACGCCAGCGGGCAGGTGCGACAACAAAAAAGGGTCGTGCAGTTACAGAGACGTTTGATAGCACATTCAGGTTCAAGCAAACGCGAGGCAAAAAGCCGCACTACTAAAGTGCTATGGCCGCTATCGACAGAATCAAACAGCCGGCAACCGCCGCCCCCGTTAGCCTGGCCGCTCTTTTAACGAGGGCCGCACCATGAACCTTAACAACCTGTTACACAGCCTGCTCGCCGCCTACGCTTGCGGCGCCAGCGGCACATGCGCCGATGAAAAGGTATTTGCCTAAGCCTTGGTGAGTGCACGCACAGCCAGTACCCTGTGGGCAGTTTTTGCCTATGGAGCCTGTTATGTCGTTGCGTTCTCTTTGCGTTTTTTGTGGTGCCAGCCCTGGCGCCAACCCGGTGTATAGCGAAGCGGCGGTAAACCTGGGGCGCACCCTGGCCGAGCAAGGCATTCGCCTGGTTTACGGTGGCGGTGCAGTCGGCCTGATGGGCATCGTCGCCGACGCGGCGCTGGCCGCCGGTGGTGAAGTGATTGGGGTCATTCCGCAGTCGCTAAAAGACGCCGAAATCGGTCACCCCGGCCTTACCCGCCTGGAAGTGGTCGACGGCATGCATGCGCGCAAAGCGCGGATGGCCGAATTGAGTGACGGTTTTATCGCGCTACCCGGCGGCTTGGGCACCTTGGAAGAGTTGTTTGAAGTCTGGACCTGGGGCCAACTCGGCTACCACAGCAAACCCATGGGCCTGCTGGAAGTGAATGGCTTCTACGCCAAGCTCAATGACTTTCTCGATCACCTGGTGGAAGAGCGTTTTGTTCGCGCTCCGCACCGGCAAATGCTGCAAATCAACGAGTCGGCAAGCGCGCTGATTGCCGCCATGGATGCCTGGAAACCCGCCGTCGCGCCCAAGTGGGTCGACCGCTAGCACGCAGGCCCGCTACGCGAAATGACAGCGCGCCGCGCTGCGTTGCGCTTTAATCAAACCACTGCGCCCCTGCCCCCGAGGAACACCATGGCCAAACCCAACTACGCCTTCGCCAAACAGCAACGTGACCTTGCCAAAGAGCAGAAGAAGGAAGAGAAGCGCCAACGCCGCATCGCCCATGAACTTGAGCATGGTGTGGCGCCAGACGACGATGACAGCGAGACGACCGATAGAGTTGAAAGCGAAGCACCGCGGGGCTAAGCAACTCACCGCAGCGGCTAGCCTCTGCGGCGCCTGGATCCCCGCCTGCGCGGGGACGACAGTGACATCGGCCCAATCACCGTCGTTCCCGCGTAGGCGGGAATCCACTGGGCTGACGATGCACAGTCGTCGAACGGAAAGTGTTCATCAGCAGCCGCCATCCAAGCTGGCGATCCAGCGCGTTAGCACTTCAACACCTTCGTGGTGCACCACCGAGCGCCCCAGCTCCGGCATCATCACGCTGGGGTCGGTGCTTTCCAGGCGGTAGATGAGCACCGACTCATCCGGCTTGCCGGGGTGAATATCCACCAGCCGATCCCCCGAGCCTTTGCCCGCCGCCACCGGTTGTTTGCATAAGCCGCTGTGAATGCCGGTGGCTGTGGCCAGGTTCAGCATCAAGCCGGACGTACGCGCCGGCCCCTTGGGGTTGTGGCAGTGCGCGCAGTTGGCATCGAGATAACTGCGCGCTTGTTTCTCCAGACTCTCGCCGGCACGCGGGCGCCCCCACAAGGCGTTCTGCGGCACGCCAACCAACGCTGCCGGCACGCCGGTAAGCAGTCCCTTTTGTTGCCAATGTTGCAGTTGGTTGGCGGCGCCATCGGAGTAGACCAAGTCTTTATTCAAATGCCGCGCTTTTGGCCCCAGCGGGTTGATGCCCTGACCGTGGCTTTCTTCGTGACAACCAGCGCATTGGTTGGCGTCTGGCACGGCGTAATCCACGGCCAAGGTTTGCCCTTGCTCATCCAGCAAGCTCAGGCTCTGACTGTCACCGGCCAACTCCAGGTGGGCTTCGGTTTGCTTGTCGTTCCATACATAGGGCAGCGCCACCCAGCCGGTTTTCTGCTTGAGCAAGATGCGTGTTTCCACCAGATGCACACGGTCCAGCTCAAGGCCGGTATTGGCATCGCGGTCATCCTGGCTATTGCGGCGCAGGCGGCCTTGTTCATCTTTGGGGTAGTAGAAGGTTTTGCTCAGCACGGTGCCGACGGGGAAGTCGAAATGCTCTTCGCCATAAGTGGCCGCTGAACCGGCCGGCATCCACACGGTGCGCATTTTGTGCGCGTAGTCGGTGAACAACGGCGTGTTGAGGTCATACGGCGTGACCGCAGCAACGGGCTGCAAATGCCCGCCCCCCAGTTTCAACATGCCCCACTCGCTAAGGGTTTGCGGGTACTTGTCGCCCTCGGGCAAATACAACGGTGCCGACTGCTTGGAGCACGCCGCCAGCAGCAGCGCGCTCGCCAACACAAGCCATGCCTTCATGCACCCTGCCCCGCTTTGGCGGAGGCCAGTTCAATAGCGGGCAACTTCGGCAGGCTGCATGTGTGGCTACTCATATCGGTGCTGATGTTTTTATAGCCGTTGGGCGCGTCGACGTTTATCAAGCCCGCCGCGCCGTTATCCACGCAGATGGCCAGGTCGGCCGGCAGCTTGCCGTCTTTAAGCTTGTCGACGTTTACATAACCATCCCAAAGGATATCCGGCAGCCGCCCGCTGAGGCCGTATTGGCTGATGCGCAGGGCTTTGAGCTCGAGGTTGTCCGGGCTATCGCCGCCCGGGCCAAAACGGTTGCCGTAGATATAGATACTTTCCGGGTACGGATCGAAGCCGTCGGCAGTAGAAAGGTTGGTGTAACCGGTGCTGAAGTAACTGCTGACAATCAGGTTGGCGGTTTTGTGTTCGCCAATATCGTTGTCGAAGATTTCCACCTGATCGTTGGAGTTGATCACCACGCCCGAACCGGCCGGAACGCTGGCCACTGGCGTGCCTTTGTGGCCGAAGTTGTCGTGGTTATTGCCCTGCACTTTGTTGTGGAACACCCGGGTGGCGCGCCCGGCCTGCTGCAGGTTTGGCATGTTGAACACCAGAATGCCGCCGGTATTGCCGGTGGCGACGTTGTCGTAAACGTCGGCGCCGATGGTGTTTTCGATCTCGATGCCGGCGACGTTTTTCTCCGCCCGGCTATTGCGCACCACCACATTACGCGACTGGCCAACATAGATGCCGGCGTCCGAGGCACCAATGGCCACCACGCCGTCGAGCAGCACGTTTTCGGTCTGCACCGGGTACACGCCATAGGCACCGTTTTCGGTGGCCGGGCCGTTAGTCCACTCGGTGCGCACACGGCGGATGATGATGTTTTTGCCGCCCACCACCTTTAGCGAATCGCCTTTGGTGTCTTCAAACGCCAGGTCTTCAATGGTGAAGTCCGAGGCATCCACCAGCAGGCCTTCAGCGCCGCTTTTCTGGCCCTTGAAGCTGAGCACGGTCTTGTCCATGCCGGCACCCTTAATGGTCACGCCGCTGGCTTTAAGGCTCAGGCTGCGGTCCAGCTGATAGGTGCCGGCAGGAATTTCAATCACATCACCGGGCTTGGCGGCGATCAGCTTGCCTTGCAGCTCTTTCTGGAAGTCGGTGTGGGTAACGGCCGGTTTTTCTGGCTCGCCACACGCGGCAAGCAACACGGATACGGCGAGTACAGACAAAGTGGCGATACGCATGGCGGGCTCCGCGAGGTTTTTATGAGTTTTGTAACCCTTTATTTAATTGGCACTATAGTTCCAACTAAAGTAAAAACCAAGCCCTACGCGCCCTGCGGAAAATGATGACGGCAAGATCTTAGATCGCGTGAAGGTGCGCACAGCACACCCTACGGTCGTACATCTCGTAGGGTGTGCGCGCGTACCAAGCGATCTATAAGGGAAGAACCGTGACCTGCACGTCCGGATCGTGGCTACCGCCGCCAAGAATCACCCCGCGCAATGGCGACACATCGGAGAAGTCCCGCCCGCGCGCCAGGCTGATGTGCTCCAACGCCGGCCGCACATTGTTGGTGGGGTCAAAATCCACCCAGCCAAGCATGGGGCAATAAACCGACACCCAGGCATGCGAGGCATCGGCGCCAATCAGCCGCGGCTGGCCCGGTGGCGGCTGGGTGAGCAGGTAGCCGCTAACGTAGCGCGCCGCCAGGCCGCGGGAGCGCAGGCAGGCGAGCATCAGGTGGGCGAAGTCCTGGCACACGCCACGGCGGCGCTCCAGCACTTCCACCAGTGGCGTCGCCACTTGGGTGGCTTCGGCGTCAAAGGTGAATTCGCGGAAGATCTTTTCCATCAACGCCTGCACGCCGAGCAACAACGGACGGCTGGGTGGGAAGCAACTGTCGGCGTAGTCGGAGAAGGCTTTTTTCAGGCGCACATAGGGCGATTCAAAGCAGAAGCGGCAGGCGTCCAGCACCGGATCGGGCTTGGGCTTGCCGTTGTAGGTCAGCACGCTGCGGGTATGGTCCCAGGCGGGCGACTGGTGGAAATCCAGCGCCGGCTGCGCACGCAATTCCACCACCAGGCGGGCATTCACTTGCAACTCGTCATGGGGCCGTTCGAAGGCCAAGCGGGTAATCGGGTTGCCGAATACATCCTGCTCATCGCGTCGGCTGGTAGGCTCGGGATTGATGTGCAGCTCTTGCTCGGTGCACACCTGCCAGGGACTGGGCCGCGGCCATAAATGCGCCAGTTGCTGGGCCAGGGACACCGGGCTGTCGTAGCGGTAATGGGTGTCGTGGAGAATTTGGTAGCGCGCGCTCATTACACCGACACCGTTTGCTTGCTCACATCATCTACATGGGCGAAATGGCGCAGGGCTAGACGATCCGAGGCATGGCCCGCCGCGTCAGAGACCTTGCCCAGCAGCACCACCAAGCCGTCGATAACTGCACGCAGACTGGTAACGCCAAATAGCTGGTTTTCCAGACTGCCCAGATTGAACGCCTCCAACTGCTCAGCCAGGAGCGTCAGGCCCACC
Source organism: Pseudomonas sp. (assembly GCF_037994325.1). Lineage (GTDB taxonomy): Bacteria > Pseudomonadota > Gammaproteobacteria > Pseudomonadales > Pseudomonadaceae > Aquipseudomonas. The sequence goes on along the minus strand of NZ_JBBNAH010000370.1, from coordinate 5,539 downwards.
TCGCGCGGTGCGCCGAAGTCTTCGTTCAAGCGGCTTAACGAACGCACCACCAGGCGCAGTTGGAACAACACCGCGTGGGGGTTTTGCTCATCAAGCAGGAGCAAGTCGAGCACCGGAATCAACTGCGGCACAGCCATATAACGTGAGCGGTAGGTGATGCTGCTGTTACCCAGCTCCAGCAGCCATTCCAGGCCGACCTGGTCAAACACCGCCACGCCGTGGAGAAACTCGGCCAGGCTGCGACTGAGAAATTGCAGGCGTTCGATCTGCCGACCGACCATTAAAAAGCGCCAGCCTTCGTCACGGGTCATATCGTCGAGGGCAAAGCCGGACAAGGCCGCCAGCGACATCACCAGACGGTTGAGGAAATCCAGCAGCTCGCCAAAGTCTGGCTCTTCGCTGTCGAGAATCTGCGCGTCGTGCTGCAACTGCACCAGCGCTTGCCAGTTCTCGCGGGACAGCTTGCCGCGCACCTGCGAGGCCGCCCACTGCAAGCGCAGCAAGTTGGCGCGCAGACTGGCCGGCCATTCCCGCCCCAGCAACGCTTCCAACAGCCGCTCGTGCAAGTCGCCCTCTTCGGGCAATAGCTTGAGGCTTTCGGCCAACTCCACCGCCGCGCGCAAGGCCAACGGGTCGTCGCCTTCGACATAACGCGCCAGCATGATGCGCAGCAGCCGCGCGCTGTCGTCGCAGCGTTCGCAATAGCGGCCAAACCAGAACAGGTTTTCCACAATGCGCGAGGGCAGATACGGGTCGCGGCGCACCAGGCCGAGGCCGCCGAGGTTTTTCGGATTTGGTTTGGTTTCGCCGCCCGGCGCCGGTTCGCCCAGCACCCACGTGTCTTTACTGGCGCCGCCGCGTTGCATCGACACCACCTCGGCATCCGCCTCGGCCGCCACGCGAGTCAGGCCGCCCGGCAAAATACGATAGCCATCGGCATCCGCCACCGCATACACGCGCATACCGATGGCGCGCGGTTGCAGTTGGCCATTTTCCGCCTGCCAGACCGGCGCTTGCGAGAGTTGCGGCAGCTCCTGCGCCACATACGCATAAGGCCGCGCACGAATACGTTTGGCCAGGGCGCTGAGTTGTTCTTTGCTCAGGTCGCGGCCAAACACCGGGCTAAAACTCTGCGACGGGAAGGCCGGTTTAATCAGCAGTTCCGGCAGCTTCTCGAGCGCCTGGGCCAGCACCGGTTCCTCGCCGCACCACCAGGTGGCAATCGAGGGCAGCAGCAGTTCTTCGCCAAACAGGTGCTGGTTGATCTTCGGTAGAAAGCCGAGCAACCCCGGCGACTCCAGCACACCGCTGCCCAAGGCATTGGCCACCAGCACGCGCCCTTGCCGCACCGACTCCAGCAGCCCCGGCACGCCCAGCGCCGAGTCGGTACGCAGCTCCAACGGGTCGCAGAAGTCATCGTCCAGGCGGCGCATGATGGCGTGCACGCGGCGCAGGCCGCTAAGGGTTTTCAGGTACACGGTGGCGTCGCGCACGGTCAGGTCGCCGCCTTCCACCAAGGGGTAGCCGAGCTGGCGCGCCAGGTACAAATGTTCGAAATAACTTTCGTTAAAACGCCCCGGCGTCAGCAGCACCACCAGCGGTACTTCACCGTCGGTAGGGGCCTGACGGGCCACGGTTTCCTGCAAGGTGCGGAAAAACGCGTTGAGGTGCTGAATCTGCAAATCACGGTACAGCTCTGGGAAGGCGCGCGAGACGATCTGGCGGTTTTCCAAGGCATAACCGGCACCGGAAGGCGCCTGGGTACGGTCGGCGGTCACCCACCAACGACCATCCGGTGTACGGGCCAAGTCCACGGCATACACATGCAGATACGTGCCATCGGGCGGCTGCACGCCCTGGCACGGCCAGAGGAAGTTGTTGTGGCCAAAGATCAGCTCGGCCGGCAGCAAGCCGCCGGAGATGAGCTTTTGCGGGCCATAAAGGTCGGCCAATACGCTGTTCAGCAACTTGGCGCGCTGGGCGATGCCCGCGGCGATCTGCTGCCACTCATCGGCGGCCAGCAGGTTGGGCAATAGGTCCAACTCCCAGGGGCGGTCGGCGCCTTTGGGGTCGGCATAAACGTTGTAGGTAACGCCGTTTTCCTGAATCTGCCGGGTCAGCAAGGCCTGGCGCTGGGCCAGTTGCAGGGCGCTGCTGCGTTGCAGTTGGTCAAACATGCGGCGCCAATGGGCACGCAGGTTTCCCTCTGCGTCGAGCATCTCGTGGTAGGTACCCGGTATCAGCCGGTAACAGTGCAGCAGGTCAGGCATGTAACGCTCGGCAGACGCAGGAGTAATCACGGTAAACGGCTAAAAAAGCGTAGCGCAGACCACGGATATCACCCGTGCCTCGCCGCCTACAAGGGGCGGCGCTAGGCCTGGCTAGCCTCAATTCTCTTGTTCTATCTCTTGCTCAACGGCGATGCAGACGTAAATCCAGGGTCATGGGCATTTCATCGTTGACCTGCAACAACGGCACCGGCAAGTGCCCAGGGTTGTGGCCCAACCGGAAGAAGCGCGCCATGCGCCGGCTTTCGGCTTCGTTGGCATTCACCGGCAAGGTCTCGTAATTACGCCCGCCAGGGTGGGCGACATGATACTGGCAACCGCCCAAGGAGCGCTGCATCCAGGTATCAAGCAGGTCAAAAATCAGCGGTGCATGCACAGGAATTGTTGGTTGCAGTGCGTTATACGGCTGCCAGGCGCGAAAACGCACACCAGCCACAAACTCCCCCACGCGCCCAGTCGGCTGCAACGGCACCGGCACCCCATTGCAGGTAAGCATGTAGCGCTGCGGCGGCAAACCGTTGAGTTTTACCTGCACACGCTCCAGGGACGAATCGACATAACGCACCGTGCCGCCACCGCCGCCCTCCTCACCGAGCACATGCCAAGGCTCCAGGGCCTGGCGCAACTCCAGCTCGATACCCGCGACGTTGTAGTCACCGATTTTCGGAAAACGGAATTCGGTGTGGGCTGCAAACCACTCGGCGCGCAGCGGATAACCGGCGTTGTTTAACTCGACGATGACATCGGCAAAATCCTGCGCAATAAAGTGCGGCAGCAAAAAGCGGTCGTGCAGCTCAGTGCCCCAGCGCGCCAGCTTTGGCGGCGCATAGGGCTCACGCCAGAAGCGCGCCACCAAGGCGCGCAGCAGCAGTTGCTGAGTCAGGCTCATGCGCGCATGGGGCGGCATTTCGAAGCCGCGCAGCTCCAGCAAGCCCAAGCGGCCGCTGGCGCTGTCCGGCGAATAGAGTTTGTCGATGCAGAACTCGGCGCGGTGGGTATTGCCGGTAACGTCGATAAGCAAGTTGCGCAGCAAACGGTCAACGATCCACGGCGGGCATTGCTCGCCCGGCGCCGGCATTTGCGAGAAGGCAATTTCCAGCTCGTACAGCGAGTCGTTGCGCGCTTCGTCGATGCGCGGTGCCTGCGATGTGGGGCCGATAAACAGCCCGGAGAACAGGTACGACAGCGACGGGTGATTGTGCCAATAGCTGATCAAACTGCGCAGCAGATCGGGGCGGCGCAAAAACGGCGAATCGCCCGGCGTGGCGCCACCGAGGACAAAGTGGTTACCGCCACCGGTGCCAGTGTGGCGGCCGTCGATCATAAATTTTTCCGTGGTCAGGCGCGTTTGCCGGGCTTCCTCATAAAGGAATTCGGTGCGCTCGACCAACTGTTCCCAACTGGACGAGGGCTGCACGTTGACTTCGATGACGCCGGGGTCCGGGGTGATGCGGAAATTGCCCAAACGCGGGTCGCTCGGCGGCTCGTACCCTTCCAGCAACACCGGGCAGTGCAGCTCTTCGGCACAGGCCTCGATCACGCTAACTAGCGCCAGGTAATCCTCCAGCTTGGCCAACGGCGGCATAAACAGATACAGGCGCCCCTCGCGGGCTTCGGCGCACAACGCCGTGCGAGTTAGCCAGGAAGCCGACTCATCAATCTTCGGTTCCCGCTCTTCGCCCTTGACCGGCGCTTCGCCGCGCTCAACCGGCAACAGACGCAAGGTGTCGGCAGCAGGCAACTCGGCAAAGGTCTGGTTCGGGTCTTGGGCATGCACAAACGGAAACTCGGCAGCCTTGACCCATGGCTGCGAGGCCAATGGCAGGCGATAGCCCATGGCCGAGTCGCCAGGCACCAAGCGGCAATGTTCGTCGCGCAGGTACCAACGGCCACTCTGCCAGGCGTCTTCAGCCGCGGTGCGGGCCAGCGGCAGCACTTGGCCAACGACCTTATCCAGGCCTTGGGCAAATACCTTGCGCAGCCGCGCGCGCTCCATTGCGTCTTCCAGGCGCGGGTCTGCGGCGCTGACGTTTTTCGGCAACGCGCCTTCGCGCCAGAGGTAGTAGAAATTGTCCTCGTATGCGGGGAAGACAAACTCGCTGGAGAGCTGCAAACGCTCCGCGACGCTGGCCAAAAACACCCCGGCCAACTCACCATCGGCCTTGTAGTCTTCGCCCTCGTCGGCAATCAACGCCAGGTTGTGCCAGATCGGCTGGCCGTCATGTCGCCAAAAGCAGTTCAGCGACCAACGCGGCAATTGCTCGCCGGGGTACCACTTGCCCTGGCCAAAATGCACCAGGCCATTGGGCGCGTAACGCTTGCGCATGCGCTGATAGAGCTCGGCGGAAAGCTTGCGCTTGTTCTCGCCCAGGGCATCGGTATTCCACTCGGCGCCGTCGGGGTCATCAATCGACACAAAGGTCGGCTCGCCGCCCATGGTCAGGCGCACATCGCCTTGCAGCAGGTCGTTATCAATCTGCCGGCCCAGGCGTTCGATCTCCAGCCATTGCTCATCGGTATACGGCTTGGTAACTCGCGGCGCTTCCCAAATGCGCTCCACCGACATTTCGTGAGTGAACTCGGCTTCACACGGCTCGACCACGCCACTAATTGGCGCCGCAGAAGAAGGCTCTGGGCTACACGCCAATGGGATATGACCTTCACCAGCAAACAGCCCGGAAGTCGGGTCCAGGCCCACCCAACCGGCGCCCGGCAAATACACTTCGCACCAGGCGTGCAAGTCGGTGAAATCCACGGTGGTGCCGGACGGGCCATCCAAGGCTTTAACGTCGGCGGTCAGTTGAATCAGATAGCCCGAGACAAAGCGCGCGGCCAAGCCGAGGTTGCGCAAGATCTGCACCAGCAACCAGGCCGAATCGCGGCACGAGCCGGAGGCGTTGGTCAGGGTTTGCTCGGGGGTTTGCACACCTGGCTCCATGCGGATCAGGTAGCTGATGTCCTCGCTCAGGCGCTGGTTCAGCGCCACCAGAAAATCAATGGTCGGCAGCGGTTTGCGCTCGATGCTGGCGACATAGGCGGCGAATTTTGTAGTCGGCTCGAGGGTGGCCAGATACGGCGTCAGCTCGCGCTTTTCGTCCGCCGCATAGGTGAACGGAATCTTTTCCGCGTAGGGCTCAAGGAAGAAATCGAACGGGTTAAACACCGCCATTTCGGCGACCAAATCGACCTCAATGCGCAGCTCAGTGGTCTTTTCCGGAAACACCAGGCGCGCCAGGTAATTGCCCTGGGGG
>NZ_JBBNAH010000369.1:0-1826 GCF_037994325.1 Pseudomonas sp. | reverse complement strand
CATGGTTCTCATGATAGAGCTCTTATTGCCTAGGGCAGATAGCAAAACGCCCCGCCACAGATCTCTCGGGCGGGGCGCTGATTCAGCTTAGCAAGCCAGGCTTAAGCGTTGGCTGCCTTGGTCGCTGCTTCGATTTTGCGAGTGATGTACCACTGCTGTGCAATCGACAGGCAGTTGTTCACAACCCAGTACAGCACCAGACCGGCCGGGAACCACAGGAAGAAGAAGGTGAAGATGATCGGCATCATTTTCATCACCTTGGCCTGCATCGGATCTGGCGGCGCGGGGTTGAGCTGCTGCTGGATAAACATGGTGGCGCCCATGATCAACGGCAGGATAAAGAACGGGTCTTTGATCGACAGGTCAGTGATCCAGAACATCCACGGTGCCTGGCGCATTTCCACGCTTTCCAGCAGCACCCAGTACAAGGCCAAGAAGACCGGCATCTGCACCAGAATCGGCAGACAGCCGCCCAACGGGTTGATCTTCTCTTTTTTGTACAGCTCCATCATGGCCTGCGACATTTTCTGCCGGTCATCGCCATGTTGCTCTTTCAGTGCAGCCAGTTTCGGCGCCACGGCACGCATACGCGCCATCGACTTATAGCTGGCAGCGGAGAGCGGGAAGAAGAAGCCTTTGATCACCATGGTCAACACAATGATCGACCAGCCCCAGTTACCCAGGATGCTGTGGATATGTTGCAGCAACCAGAAGATAGGCTGAGCGATAAACCACAGAATGCCGTAGTCGACGGTCAACTCCAGGCCTGGGGCGAGGGAGCCCAAGTGTTTCTGTATTTTCGGACCGGCGTAGAGGATGGCCGACACTTCGCCTTTACTACCCGGTGCCACGCTGACGCTTGGGGTAGTGAAGCCGACGATGTAGTTGCCTTGGGTGTCTTTACGGGTTTGCACACTGTTGTCGTTGTCCTGGCTTGGAATCCAGGCAGTTACGAAATAGTGCTGCAACCAGGCAACCCAACCGCCTTTGACGGTTTCTTTAACGGGCGCCTTGTCGATGTCTTTCATCGACACTTTTTTGTAGGCCGAGTCGTGAGTGGCCATGGCCGCGCCGAGGTAAGTGGCGGTGCTAGTAGCGGCAGTCTTCGACGGGTCATCGCTGTTGTCGCGTTTGAGCTGGGCGTACATGTTGCCAGCCCAGGCTTCGCTGCTCTGGTTGTCGATCAGGTAACGCACATCAACCTGGTAGGACGATGGATCGACGCAACCTGGCTTTTTCAGTTCCTGCTCTTTGGCCGAGCACTCGGTGTTTAAACCACGTTTGAAGCTGTAACGCTTGATGTAGTTAACGCCGGCGTTGCTGTAAGTCAGATCCACCACCAAGGTGTTCTGGCCTTCGGCCAACTGATAACTCTTTTGCGCACTCTGCCAAACGGCACGGCCGTTAGCGGAGTCTGGTGCGTTGCTACCGATCAGGCCGCTCTGGGCCAGGTAGGTGCGCTCATTGCCGTTATCAAACAGCTGGAAGGGAACGTCTGGACGATCCTGGCGGCGCGGGTATTGCGGCAGGGTCAACTGAACAATGTCGCCGCCGCTTGGGTCGATGGCCAGCTCAAGTACGTCGGTCTTAACCCGGATCAACTCTTTGCTGGCTTGAGGTGCCACGGCAGTGGTTTCGGGTTGGGCGGACGGCGCGCTTGGTACGTCACTGTTGCCGGCAGTAGCGGCACCGGGAACATCGGGGAGCGCAGCAGTATTGCTGGTCGCAGCGGCGGTATTCGCAGTCGGCAAGGACGTTTGACCGTAGTCTTCGTTCCACTTGAGAACCATGACATAGGACACGATTGCGAGCGCGGCGATCAGGAT
>NZ_JBBNAH010000368.1:0-1381 GCF_037994325.1 Pseudomonas sp. | reverse complement strand
GGCTGGAGAGCGCGGTCATGCTCATGGACAGCGCGGTGTTGCCGCGGGCCAGGTGGGTCATGACGTTGGAGAGGTTGCCGCCGGGGCAGCAGGCGACGAGTAGCAGGCCAAGCTCCAGACCGGGGTTAAGGTCGACCATTAGGGTGACCAACAGGGTTAGCCAGGGTAGCAGCAGGCATTGGCCGAGCATGCCGGCGAGTACCGGTTGCGGGTGGCGCAATACGGCGCGGAATTGGTCGAGGCGCAGTTCCAGCGATACGCCGAAGATCAGCGTTGCCAGCACCAGGCCTAGTATCAGTTGAGAGCTCGCGTCGTAGTTCATAAAACGGGCCTTTTATTGTTGTTTTAGCCCGCCGCACTGTACGTGCGTAAGGCGCCAGGCAACAGTGGCATAGGCCGCCAGCGCCGGTGGCCATTGGCGCCAGTTAGCCCTCTCCCCGCTGGGGCGAGGGGACTGAGCGGCGCCCGTTGATCGTAATCCGCTGAAATCTGAAACCGAACCTGCGCCGGCACACTCCTACTTTAAGCGCCGACGTCATGGACCCCCGCTTTGTCCGCCCGTATCCTGCGCACCTCCTTTCCACCTGCCGACTTGCCACCTTGATGCTTATCTGGAAAACCCGCGCCCTTGCCCTGATCGCCCTGCTGCAACGCTACCCAGGTGTGGTGGCGGCGTTTGGTTTTATTTCCGGGGTGCTCAGTTTTGTCTTGGTCGACCGCCAGGCCAGGTTGGCCACGCCGATTGCGGTCATGCTGTTGGTCAGCTGGCTGTGGCTAACGCTGGAAAGCCTGGTGGCGCGGGTGTTTGCCCGGCTATTCAAACGCGAATTACCGCAACCGCTGGTGCGTTACCTGACGCAGATGATTCACCAGGAAAGTCTGTTTTTTGTGCTGCCGTTTTTTATCATCACCACCACCTGGAACAGCGGCCAGCTGCTGTTTACCGGGCTGCTGGCCTGCGCGGGGCTGGTGAGCATCATCGACCCGATCTACAACAAATGGCTGGCGCCACGGCGCTGGTTGTACTTGGCGATGCACACGTTGACGCTGTTCGCCGCGTTGCTGACGGCGCTGCCAATCATCCTGCACCTGACCACCGCGCAGAGTTACAAGCTGGCCCTGGGCACGGCGGTGCTGCTGTCGTTCCCCAGCTTGTTGGTGACCTTTCCGGTGCAACGCTGGTGGCGGGGCTTGGCGTTGATTGTGTTGACGCTGGCCTTGGGCGGCATCGGTTGGCTAGCGCGCTCCTGGGTGCCGCCGGCCACGTTATGGCTAACGGAGGTGGCGGTGACCACCGAGCTGGATGACTTCAACCGCTCCCCCGGCGACAGCCTGACCACCATGACCGCCAACGACCTGCGCACCAAGGGCCTGTACGCCT
>NZ_JBBNAH010000367.1:0-11960 GCF_037994325.1 Pseudomonas sp. | reverse complement strand
TTCACGGCGTTTTCCAGGGCTTTTTTACTGACGCCCTGTCCGAGTAGAAGCTTGCCCAGTTTGGTGCTGTCATCCAGTGCCGCCAGCAGCACCAGCTCGCTGGAAATAAACTGGTCACCCTTTTGCTGCGACAGGCGATCGGCCTGATTCAGCAGGCGCGCCAAGTCTTGCGACAGGTTTACATCGCCGGTGGGGTTCTGGATTTTTGCCAGTTGATCGAGTTCTTTGGTCAGCGCCTGGCGCAGGCTGTTGACGTCAAAGCCGGTCTGCATCAGCAGCGACTTGATCGAGCCGCCCTGCTGATCGAGCAATGCCTGCATCAGGTGCAAGGGCTCGATGGCGGCGTGGTCCATGCCCACGGCCAGGGATTGGGCGTCAGATAACGCTAACTGTAATTTGCTGGTTAAACGGTCGATACGCATAGGTTTACCTTCCTTATAGAGGGCAGCCGGCGCAGTGAACGCACCTGATAAAAAAAGTCTGCCGAGATGATCAATTAAGTGAGGCCGATTGTTGGGGATTCAAGGTGTGTGCGTCTGATTGAAATCAAACCCACAGGAATGAGTTGGCCACCGTCATAGCCCAGAGGTCTGTATGACTGTAGTCAATGGCGAGCACTGAAAGCGGATTAACGCGCGGGGAGCTTATGGGGTGAGCCAGACCAGCGAGGCGAAGCGACCAGTACGGGCACTGCGGCGGTAGGAAAAAAAGCGGGGGTCGCTAACGGTGCAAAAGCCGCCGCCATACACGGCGGTAACGCCGCGGGCGGCCAGGCGCAGGCGGGCGAGCTGGTAGATGTCGGCCATATATTTACCGGGGTTGATGCTCGGCACGAAAGCCTGATCCGCCTCAGGCTGCACCGCCATAAAGGCTTCCCGCACTTCGCCGCCCACTTCAAAGGCGCGCGGGCCGATGGCGGGCCCAAGCCAGACCAACACTTCTTCAGCGGGAGCTGCCAACGCATCCAGCGTGGCTTCCAGCACACCGTTGAGCAAACCGCGCCAGCCCGCATGCGCCGCCGCCACACGGGTACCGGCGCGGTCGCAGAACAAGGCGGGCAAACAGTCGGCGGTCATAACCGTGCAGGCGATGCCGGGGCTGGCGGTCCAGCTGGCATCGGCTTCGGCGACCACGGTGGGGTTTGCATCAGCGACAACAATGCCGTGCACTTGCTGCAACCAGGCTGGCTGGCAATTCAGGCGCGCGATCAGGGAATGGCGGTTATGCGCGACCGCAGCAACCTCGTCACCGACATGGGCGCCGAGGTTAAAACTATCGAAGGGAGCTTGGCTGACACCACCAGCACGGGTGGTGACACAGGCCTTGACCCGCGCTGGCGCGGGCCAGTCTGGCGTCAGCCAGGCCTGCTGATTGTCAGCCGACAAAAGCTTCGCGGTCCTGACGCAACAACGTCAGCAGCCAGAGGAAATCATCCGGTAGCGGCGACTCCCATTTCATGCGCTGCCCGGTAACCGGGTGGGTCAGCTCAAGAAAACGCGCGTGCAAGGCCTGACGGGGAAACTCTTTCAGCGCTTGCAGCATGGTCGGGTTGGCTGCCGGCGGAATGCGGAAGCGGCCGCCGTAGGCCGGGTCGCCCACCAGCGGGTAATTGATGTGCGCCATATGCACGCGAATCTGGTGCGTGCGCCCGGTTTCCAACTTCACGCGGGTATGGGTGTGCGAGCGGAAGCGCTCGAGCACGCGGTAGTGGCTGATGGCTTGTTTGCCGCCGTCCATAACCGCCATACGCTGACGCTGCTGGCCGTGGCGGCCAATGGGCGCATCGATTTTGCCACCGGCCGTGATCACGCCGATGACAATGCATTCATAGATGCGGCTGACCGAACGCTTTTGTAGCTGGTCGACCAGATGGGTCTGCGCTTGCAGGTTTTTCGCCACCACCATCAGGCCAGTGGTGTCTTTGTCCAAGCGGTGGACAATGCCAGCGCGCGGCACATTGATGATATCGGGCACGTGGTGCAGCAAGGCATTCAGCAAGGTGCCGCTTTGGTGACCAACGGCCGGATGTACCACCAGCCCTGCAGGTTTGTTGATGACCAAGATGTCGTCATCTTCGTAGACGATATCCAGCTCAATGTCTTCGGCCACCCATTCGCCCTGGGCTTCCTGCTCGGCGTCGAGCACCAATACGCTGCCGCCATGGACGATATCGCGGGGCCGAACCACCTCGCCATCCACCGTCAACAGGCCTTCTTTAATCCAGGCGGTGAGGCGCGAACGCGAGTGTTCAGAGAACAGTTGAGCGGCGATTTGGTCGAGGCGTTGGCCGCCCATTTCGGACGGAACCTCGGCGCGCATCTGGATGGCTAACTTATTAATTGGAGGAATGCTCGGTAACGGCGCGGCGTAGGCTTTGGTTTCGGCTACGCGCTTGTGGTTAAATACGGCGTCTTTGTCCCGGGGTAACCGGGGCGCTCATCATAACAGGACGGCTCTGCTCAAGACAGCCAGCCGTCACAGGGACGCAAGCCGCCATGCAAGTGAAACACCTGCTGCTGATCGCCATCCTCGCTCTCAACGTTGCATGTTCTTCTAATGAAGTTGTAGACGAAAACCTGAGTGAGTCCGAGCTGTACCAGCAGGCACAGACTGATCTGGACAATAAAAGCTATACCAGCGCCGTCACCAAGCTGAAGGCACTGGAGTCGCGCTATCCGTTTGGCCGCTATGCCGAACAGGCGCAGTTGGAGCTGATTTACGCCAACTATAAAAACGTCGAGCCTGAGGCTGCCAAGTCTGCTGCCGAGCGTTTTATCCGCCTGCATCCCCAACACCCGAACGTCGATTACGCCTACTACCTTAAGGGTCTGGCCTCGTTCGACCAGGACGTCGGCCTGCTGGCGCGTTTCCTGCCGCTGGACATGACCAAGCGCGATCCGGGCGCTGCCCGCGATTCGTTCAACGAGTTCGCGCAGCTGACCAGCCGCTTCCCCAACAGTCGTTATTCGCCGGATGCCAAGCAGCGCATGATTTACCTGCGCAACCTGTTGGCAGCCTATGAAGTGCACGTCGGTCACTACTACCTCAAGCGTCAGGCGTATGTAGCGGCTGCCAACCGCGGCCGTTATGTAGTCGAGAACTTCCAGGAAACCCCAGCAGTCGGCGATGGCCTGGCGATCATGACCGAGGCTTACCAGCGCCTGGCCCTGAACGATCTGGCAGACACCAGCCTGCAAACCCTGAAGCTCAACTACCCCGACCACCCGAGCTTGGTCGATGGCAAGTTTGTGCCGCAGGAAGACGAAGCTGACAACCGCACGTGGCTGAGCAAGGCCACCCTGGGTCTGCTGGAAAGCGACACACCGCTGCCACCGGGCGAAACCCGCGCCAGCCAAGACGTGATAAAGCAGTACCAAGACGCCGAGCAAGACATTCCAGAAGAGCTGCAGCCAGCCGATCAAAGCGGCGACAGCGAAGAAGAACACGAAGCCGAAGGCAACAGCAGTGATCGCTCGTGGTTCAGCTACATGACCTTTGGCGTATTCGACTGAGTACGCGCTAGGCCATTAAAAAGGCGTCCCTCGGGACGCCTTTTTTGTTCGCAGGGTCTGCTGTGCGCACCAGGCGATCTATGAGAGATCGCAAAGGTGCGCGCAGCCCCACCCTACAAGCGCCAAAGCGCAACGGAAACAACGCACAGCTTGCCACTTCCCGGCTGTGCTGACGCCGCGACCTTGGCTAAACTGCCAGCCTCACTAAAAGAAGAGCCAACTATGGGACGCCTGTTGATTTGGATCGGTTTGATCTGTGCCGTCTACTGGCTTTGGCGCCGCGCCACACGTCCAGCCCCGGCCGCGCCAGGCGTTGAAGAAGCGCAACCGATGGTGCGCTGCGCCCATTGCGGCGTGCACACCCCCCGCGCCCATGCCCTGAGCCAGGACCAGCAGTGGTTCTGCAGCCAGGTCCACCTTGAGCAGGGTGCCACGCGCAGTGACCGCTGAAACCCTAAGCCTGAGCAGCCTGCAAGGGCAGCGGATTCTCAAGATCTACCACCTGTATCGCCTGGCCATTGGCGTCATGCTGGTGGTGCTGATCTCCAGCGACCTGGACAGCCAACTGCTGGAATTGGCCAACGACAAACTGTTCAAGTACGGCAGTTGGCTGTACTTGGTGCTCAACGCCTTTATTACCTTGGTGGTGCGCAAACCGCGGCACTTGGCGCAAGTATTCAGCCTGAGCATGGTCGATGTGATCCTGCTCTCGGGGCTGTTCTACGCCGCCGGCGGGACACCCAGTGGTATCGGCAACTTGCTGATCGTCGCCGTAGCCATCGCCAATATTTTGCTGCGTGGACGGATCGGCCTGCTGATCGCCGCCGTTGCCGCGATGGGGCTGATCTACCTGACCTTTTATTTAAGCCTGGACCACCCCGCTGCCTCCGCGCAATACGTGCAAGCAGGCGCCCTCGGTGCACTGTGTTTTGCCGCCGCACTGTTCGTGCAAGGCGTGACCCGGCGCTTGCAAGTCAGTGAAAGCCTGGCCGAGAAGCGCGCTGCGGATGTGGCTAACCTCGAAGCCCTCAACGCCCTGATCTTGCAGCGCATGCGCACCGGCATTCTGGTGCTCGACGGCCAACACCGCGTACTCCTGGCCAATCAGGGCGCACTGAGCTTGTTGGGCCGCGAAGAACTCGCCGGGAAGATCCTCGACCCGCACAGCCCGGAACTGGTCAAACGCCTGCAGCACTGGCAGCGCAATCCCACCCTGCGCCCGCTGAGCATGCAAGCCGTGGCCGATGGCCCGGTATTGCAGCCGAGCTTTGTCACCCTGCAACGCGGTGAACAACAGGACACCTTGGTATTTCTCGACGATATCTCGCAAATCGCCCAACAGGCGCAGCAGCTTAAGCTCGCCTCTCTGGGCCGCCTGACCGCCGGCATCGCCCATGAAATTCGCAATCCGCTTGGCGCCATCAGCCATGCGGCGCAGTTGCTGCAAGAGTCGGAAGACCTCGACGGCCCGGACCTGCGTCTGGCGCAAATCATCCAAGATCACTCGCGGCGCATGAACCTGGTGATCGAAAACGTCTTGCAGCTCTCGCGCCGCCGCCAGGCCGAGCCGCAATTGCTGGACCTCAAATACTGGCTGCACCGCTTTGCCAGTGAGTTCCGCACCACCACCAATGAAAACCAGCTGCTGCACTTGGACACCACCGGCAGCACGCTGCAAACGCGCATGGACCCCAACCAGTTAACCCAAGTGCTGACCAACCTGGTAGAGAACGGCCTGCGCCACAGCGCCATGCAGCACAAGCAAGGTCAGGTATGGCTCAAGCTATTCCGCGATGCCGACAGCGACCTGCCGGTATTAGAGGTGCTGGATAACGGCGCCGGCGTACCGACCGAGCATCTGCAGAATATTTTCGAGCCCTTCTACACTACCGAAAACAAAGGCACGGGCCTCGGCCTGTATATTTCCCGCGAACTCTGCGAAAGCAACCAGGCCCGTCTGGACTACAAAACCCGCGATGTCGGCGGTGGCTGCTTCCGCATTACCTTCGCCCACCCGCGAAAACTGAGCTGACCATGACCGCCCGGCAAAAAGCCCTGATCGTCGACGACGAGCCCGATATCCGCGAGCTACTGGAAATCACCCTCGGCCGCATGAAACTAGACACCCGCAGCGCGCGCAACGTTAAAGAAGCCCGCGAATGGCTGGCCCGCGAGCCGTTCGACCTGTGCCTGACCGATATGCGCCTGCCCGATGGCACCGGCCTGGAACTGGTGCAGCACATCCTCCAGCGCCACCCGCAGGTGCCGGTGGCGATGATCACCGCTTACGGCAGCCTCGACACCGCCATCAATGCCCTGAAAGCCGGCGCCTTCGATTTTCTCACCAAGCCGGTCGACCTCGGTCGTCTGCGTGAACTGGTCGCTACCGCTCTGCGTATTCGCAGCAGCGACAGCGAAGAAGAAACCGTCGACAACCGCCTGCTCGGCGACTCGCCGCCCATGCGTGCCCTGCGCAAACAAATCTTCAAACTGGCGCGCAGCCAGGCGCCGGTTTATATCAGCGGCGAATCGGGTAGCGGCAAGGAACTGGTTGCCCGCCTGATTCACGAACAGGGCCCGCGCGCCGAGCTGCCCTTTGTGCCGGTGAACTGCGGTGCGATTCCATCGGAGCTGATGGAAAGCGAATTCTTCGGCCACAAAAAAGGCAGCTTTACCGGCGCCATCGAAGACAAACAAGGCCTGTTCCAGGCAGCCAATGGCGGCACGCTGTTTCTCGACGAAGTGGCCGACCTGCCCCTGGCCATGCAGGTAAAACTGCTACGCGCCATTCAGGAAAAAGCCGTACGCACCGTCGGTGGTCAGCAAGAAGTGGTGGTAGATGTGCGCATCCTCAGCGCCACCCACAAAGACTTGGCGGCCGAAGTGGCGGCTGGGCGCTTTCGCCAAGACTTGTACTACCGCCTGAACGTGATCGAACTGCGGGTTCCGGCCCTGCGCGAGCGCCGCGAAGATATCGCCCAACTCAGCGACGTAATGCTCAAACGCTTGGCCGAAGGCACTGGCCTGGCTGCCGCCACGCTTGACGCCGACGCCCTGGAAAAGCTCAAGAACTACCGCTTCCCCGGCAACGTGCGCGAGCTGGAAAACATGCTCGAACGCGCCTACACCCTGTGTGAAGACGACCGTATTCAAGCCAGCGACCTGCGCCTGGCTGATGCCGGCGCATCGGGCGAAAACGGCGAAGCCAGCCTGGCGCAGATCGATAATCTCGAGGACTACCTGGAAAACATCGAGCGCAACCTGATCATGCAAGCGCTGGAAGAAACCCGCTGGAACCGCACGGCTGCGGCGCAGCGGCTCGGTCTGACCTTCCGCTCCCTGCGCTACCGCCTGAAAAAACTCGGCATCGACTGATCAGCGCACACCCAAACGGCCCTGCGGCGCATACGGCGCGGGGTCGATAATGGGGGCATTGCCCAGCATCAAATCGGTCAACAACTGACACGACGCCGGCGCCAACACCAGACCATTGCGGTAATGGCCGCAGTTCAGCCACAGCCCCGCAAAGCCCGGCACCGGGCCAATAAACGGCACGCCATCCGGCGAGCCAGGCCGCAACCCCGCCCAATGCCCCACCACCTCAGCATCGGCCAACGCCGGCAATAGCTCGATGGCCGAAGCTTTCAGGCTGGCGAGCGCGTCGTCGGTTGGGGTTTTATCGAAGCCACAATGCTCGAGGGTGCTGCCGACCAAGATATGGCCGTCCTTGCGCGGAATGGCGTAACGACCTTTAGCCAAGACCATACTCGGCAAAAAGTCGGCGGCGCACTTAAACAAAATCATCTGACCTTTGACCGGCTCAACCGGCAAATCGAGACCTAGGGTTGCCAAAAGCTCACCGCTCCAGGCGCCGGCGGTGAGCACCACGCGCTCGGCACGTAGTGCACCTTGCGCGGTGTTAACGCCCACCACCCGGCCCTGCTCCTGGCTAAACCCGCTTACCGCGCAATGCTCTTGCAGCGTGACGTTAGGCATAGCCAGCAGCGCTGCACGAAGAGATTTGATCAGGCGTGGGTTGCGCACATTGGCTACGCCGCGCATATGCACGGCTTGTTGGTAGCCGGCGCCGAGTACCGGAACAGCGTTGTATACCGAAGTGATGTCGACAGACTGCAACGGCCGCTGATGCGCCTTGGCCCACGCCAGGGCCTCTGCCTGATCGTCAAGATCCAGCCAGTAAAGCCCCGTGACAAACACCTCGGGGTCGATCTGCGTTTGCGCCAGCAACTGCTCGCCCAGGCGCGGATAGAAATCTTGCGACCAATGCGCCAGGGCAGTTACTGCCGCGCCGTAGCGCCAGGGGTACAACGGCGAAACGATACCGCCGCCCGCCCAGGACGATTCGCCGCCAGCGTGCTGTCGATCCACCACCGTCACCGACAGCCCTTTGCGCGCCAGGTTAAGCGCAGACAGCAACCCGATAGCGCCGCCGCCAACCACCAGAACATCCATCGCCAAAATCCCCCTCGCCCACTGCGCAAAAATCCGCGGCGAGGGTAACAAAAAACCAACGGTTAACCGCGGGAATAATTGACCGCGAGGACAGAACTCGGGCGACCGACCTGTAGGAATCGACCTGCGCGAAACCTACAAAAAAGTGAACCAGTCGTCACTTGTGAATCCCCGCAAAGCCGCGCCATTAGCGGCGAACACGCAACTCGTCGCGCTTTTTGCTCGCTCATCATTCTTAGGAGGCTGTAGGAAATTTCGTGGGTTAGATTCCACCCGTGATCAATGGGATTAAAAACATGATTTCGTCCAAAGGTTTCACCTTTATCGAGCTGCTCACGGTGTTGGCGATCATCGCAATCATCGCCAGCGTCAGCGCACCAAGCTTTAGCAATGTGATTGCCAATAATCGCTTGGCGAGCACCTCGAACAATATTCTCAGCACGTTGCAAATGGCCCGCAGCGAAGCCGTTACGCAACGCACGGCTGTAAAGGTGTGCGCCACCAATGCCGGCGGTACAGCGTGCGGCAATAGCACTAACTGGAGCGCCGGCGTATTGATCATGCGCGGCACCACGGTGCTTAGAGTTGTGCCCACCGACAATCCCAGCGTCACCGTACAAAGCTCCGCCAACGAAGTGGTTTATCAAGGCAACGGCACCAGCGCCGCCACCACTATCTCGGTAAACGACTCCCGCGGCGGTACTGCTCGCACCATTAAAGTGAATGTCGTCGGCCAAGCCTGCGGCGGGAGTAGCTGCTCATGAGAACTCGCGCTAAAGGTTTCACCTTGATCGAAGTGCTTATCGCCTTGGTCATTCTGGCCATCGGGCTCTTGGGCATGTCCAGCCTGATGATGACCAGCATGCAGTCCAGTCAGAGCGCTTATTTGCGCAGCCAAGCCAGTCTGCTGGCTTACGACCTGACCGAGAGAATGCGTGCCAACGTCGACCGGGCAACTGGTAGCAACGACTACCAGATCAGTGCCGGGACCACCTCGGTGACTAACCCTGGCTGTACCGGTGGCCTCTGTACGCCGACGCAGCAAGCTCAGCTGGATTTGAGCGAATGGCGTGCAGCCTTAACCGGCAGTATTCCGGGCTCCACCGCTAGCGTTGTGCGCGCCAACCAGAACGAATACACCATCACTATTGCCTGGGAAGAGTCGTCTGCCCTGCAAGGCAACACCGGCACTTCGAACTTTGTACTAAAGGTCAACCTATGAACAAGCAAGCTGGCCTTTCGCTTATTGAGCTGATGGTTGCTGTTGTTATCAGCTCACTGCTGATCCTTGGCGTGACGCAAATGTTTGCCAACAGCAGCCAATCGGACCGCATGAACAGCGCCGTCGCCCGCGTGCAGGAAAGCGGGCGCGTGGCCTTGGCACTGATTGGTGAAGATGCCCGCCGCGCCGGTTACCAAGGCTGCAGCGCCTCATCCAATACAAAAACCGTTAACTCCGTCCACTTCCCTGATGAGGCAATCGCGACTGCCGCCAACAGCGTCACTTTTCGCTACGCAACACTGGAAAACACTGGCGTTACGTTTGGCGGCAATAAAACCTGCGATGACGTCGCCTTGTATTACAAAAGCGTGACCTACGACCAATGCGCCAATGGCACCAGCCTGTGCATGAACGGCACCGCCATTCTGGATAACGCGACCATCACCGGCGTCAGCTTTGGTGTTCTGTCTGACCCTAATATTCGTTGGGTCAGCAGCGCGTCGGCGACACCAGCCAATCTTAGCCTGGCCCACTCCCTGCGGGTGACGCTGACCATTAACGATGCGGGCAACAACCTTAGCCGCGTTTATTCCAGCACCTACGAACTCAGGAACCGCCTCTGATGACCCTCCGAGCCAGACAGTCCGGTATGGCGCTTCTTGTGTGCCTGATTATGTTGCTGCTGCTGACCATTATTGCCATCACCGCCGCGCGGCAGTCGACCTTGCAGGCACGTATGGCCGCTAACAGCCAACAAGAGAACGTGGCTTTCCAAGCCTCGGAGAGCGGAATTCGAGCGTGGATCAGTAGCTACAACTCGAACCCTCGTATTGCCCCAATTAGCGTAACGACAAGCATGTCCCCGACTGTACCTATTGTTGCGGCAGCCGCGGCGCCAAGCATTTGTGCGTCGACGTTGGAACCGTATTCGCTAAACGCCAGTGCCGACCAGTTCCAATTTGCCTGTTTCGATATTCAAAGCAACGCGAAGTCTTGCGCTGATTCAGGATGCGCCGATGCAACCAACCCGGCTCGGGCCCGTCACTTCCAGGGCCACCTGGTTCGTTATTAAAGGCAAGGAGATTACGTCATGATTACTAGGTACAACCTACGCCCCCTCCTTGCCTCAGCGTTAGCGTCCACGCTGATGCTGCAAGCAAGCATCAGCTTTGCCGACGACACCGAGATCTTTTTTGGCGGTAGCGCCGTCGATTCGGGTATTCAGCCTAACGTGCTCTTTGTTATGGACAACTCCGGCTCTATGGCGGGCGACCGCATGGCTGGCCTGAAAAATGCGTTTAACACCATTATCAGCGGCGCGGGCAATATCAACGTCGGCGTGATGTCGATGAACACCAACCCGCGCTTGCTCTCCCCTGTGCGAGACATCAACCAGCCAATCAACTTCAAACTGGCTACGCCAGAGATGTTGGCCAGTGGCGACGATGCCACCTACCGGAACGGCACCACTGTTCCGGCAACCAGCGCCACCGGCACCATCGACAATCCGACACTGGTCATGGGCTACGTGAAAAACGCCGACAGCACCGGGGCAACGGTCAATACTATTACCCGCTCAGTTGGCTCAGGCTCGGCCTACTCGAACGACAACTCGTCGTACTATGTGGTGAGCAGCGGTGGTGTGGACTATGTGTGTTCGGCAAAAATTGTCGAAGCAACTACCCCTTGTACCGGCGCCAAAACGCAAATTAACTCGACCACAGGAGCTGCAGGCAACGACGGTGTTCTGTTGTTCCGTAACCTGAATATTCCGGCCAGCGCCTCTATTACCAGCGCCAAGCTGATCCTAAAGCCGGCCAACGCCACTAACTATCCAGCATTCACCGTCAAGCTGGAAAACAGCAAAACGGCGGCGGCATTCAACAGTGCCACCAGTTTCACCGACCATAACTTTGCCGTGAGCAACCTGCAAACCGCTGCCCCCGCAGGAACGTTGGTTAGCGGAGAAGTGGTGCTGGACATCACCACTGCGCTGACCAACCTGAAGGCTCTGGCGCCTACCGCTGACCCGTTGGCAGATATTGCAGCACGGGTTCGCGGTAGCAGTACGACGTCCTATCCTTGGTACATCGGCGACGGCGATGCAACCGCGCCGCGCCTTGAGGTCACCTGGAGCAACGACGAAGACGTTACCCGCACTACCGGTATTCGCTTCCAAAACGTCGCCATTCCACGCGGCGCCACCATCACTTCCGCGCGCATCGACTTCGTTCCAGCTGCGTCCGATGATCGCCCGGTAAGCTTTACCGTCAGCGCACAGAACGCTGCCGACGCGCCGATTTTTACTGCCGGTGAGAACTTTACTGCGCGCGTCAAGACCAGCAACACCACAACGTGGACACCTAGCGAGTGGCGTACATCCGCCCCTCAGATCTATGTGGAAGGCCCAATTGTCACTGGGCTGGTGCAGAGCGTTATCGACAACAACAGCACCTGGTGTGGTAACAACTCCATGGCGTTCTTTGTCACGCCGACTTCCGGTAGCGGCAGCCGCACCACATTCAGCGTGGATGCTGGCAAAAACCTGCAACCGGTGCTCAACGTCAGCTATACAGGCGGCGACAGTGGCTGCTTGAACCCTATCGTAACCATGTCGGTCAACGACCCGAAAGATGACGGCTCTCAGTCGGCAACTGGCCAGAACGCGGTAGTCAACGCCAACAGCATTGCCTTCAGCAACGGCTATATCGCCAGCCGTTTTACCAGCGTCCCGGTTATTCAGGGCGCAACGG
>NZ_JBBNAH010000366.1:0-8373 GCF_037994325.1 Pseudomonas sp. | reverse complement strand
GGCAGATCTTTTCGCTTTCGGTCGCCCATTTATCAGCAATCCCGATCTAGTCGAACGATTGAAGGCTGGCGCACCTCTCGCACCGCTCAACCCCTCGAAACTGTATGGCGGCGGCGCAGAAGGCTACACCGACTACCCAACGCTTGCTGAACACGCCTGAGCACCTGCGGCCGGCCGCTCGGCAGCGGCCGTAACCCTGATACCTAACACTAGTGAGTGATTTCAAATGAGCACACACAGCCACATTACTGCCCCAACCCAGTTTCTTGAGGCTAACGGCGTTCGTTATGCCTACCGTCAATTCGGCACTGGCAATGGAACACCGTTGGTATTTCTTCAGCACTTTCGGGGCGGTATCGACAACTGGGATCCACTAATTACTGATGGACTGGCTCAGGGGCGTGCAGTGATTCTGGTGAACTACGCCGGCGTTGCCACCTCAGGTGGCGAACCGGCCACCACTGTCGACGGCATGGCAGACGGCATCGCTGACTTCATCAAAGCATTGGCATTGCCTTCGGCGGTGGACGTACTGGGGTTCTCCATCGGCGGCTTCGTCGCCCAAAGTCTGGCTCATCGATACAGCCAGCTGGTACGCCGTCTGGTGCTGGTAGGCACCGGCCCTCGCAATGGCGAACGCAACCCTGAGCCAAAAATCTTCCAAGTCGCCGGCAACCCGGTGCCTACATTGGAAGATTTCCTCTACCTGTTTTTTTCGCCCTCGGAAAAGAGCCAGGCAGCGGGTCGCGCATTCTGGGAACGCCGCCAACAGCGCCACGATCAGGATCCACCCTCCTCCCTGCAAGTACTCCAGGCCCAGGCGGCCGCCATTGCTGAATGGAGCGCACCGCGCGGCGAACGATATGCCTATCTGGAGGAGATCAGCCTACCCACGTTGGTCGTCAACGGTCACAGCGACATCATGGTGCCCAGCATCAACTCTTTCACGCTCCAACAGTACATTCCGAACGCCCAGTTGATTCTCTACCCGGACTCCGGCCATGGCTCGCAGTTCCAGTATCCCGAATTGTTCGTAGCGCAAGTCCAACTGTTTCTTGATCGCGACGACGTACTCGCCTGAGCTCATCTGCCGGCAGACACCCTCGGCCGGCTTCTGTATCCCTACCAGAGGTATTACAAAATGAACACGTCGTCTTACGTACTCATCACCGGTGCGTCTTCCGGCATAGGGGCCACCTACGCGGAACGCTTTGCCGTGCGCGGCCACAACTTGGTGCTCGTTGCTCGTGATAAGGCGCGCATGGATGTTCTGGCGGCCCGACTCAAAGGTCTACATGGTGTGGCTGTGGACGTGGTTGCGGCTGACCTAACGCGCGCCGATGACTTAGCCATCGTCGAGCGTCGGCTGCGTGAGGATAAACGCATAGATACCCTGATCAACAACGCTGGCCTGGCCCAGTCAGGCAGTTTTGCACAGCAAAATGGAGCAAGCATCCGCCAGTTGATCGACTTAAACATCACGGCTGTTACCTGCCTGGCCGCTGCCATAGCTCCGCGTCTTGCCGAAGCGGGAACAGGCAATATCGTCAATCTAGGCTCAGTTGTTGGCTTGGCCCCTGAGCTGGGAATGACCGTGTATGGCGCGACCAAAGCCTACGTACTGTTCCTCTCCCAAGGCCTGCATCTGGAGCTTTCCCCCAAGGGTGTTTATGTGCAAGCCGTGTTGCCGGCCGCCACACGCACCGAAATTTGGGAACGTGCGGGCATTGATGTGAACACGATTCCCGAGATCATGGACGTGGATGAATTGGTCGATGCCGCTCTGGTGGGGTTCGATCGGCGCGAGTTGATAACCATCCCTCCACTACACGTTGCGGAACGCTGGGACGCCCTGGACGGCGCACGCAAGATGCTGCTCTCCGACATTCGCCAGGCGCACCCCGCCGAACGTTATAGCGCGCTCTGACACCATCACATGGCCTGGCCCTTCAGCAGAAGCGCCAGGCCAACAGGCTTACTTCACTTGACGCGTTGCGGGGGAGTTTGCATGTCCACTAGCGCTATCTACAGACGTAATTTACTGCAAGGCGCGGTACTCGCTGGTATCACGCTCAGCTTGCCCCCTATCTTTTGCAGCACCTGCGCCGACGCACAAAACTAATCAAGGGAGACAGGAAATGACGCAACCTACAGCCATCGTATTTGGGGCCGGATCGGCACACGGTATCGGCGGAGCCGTTAGCAAACGATTCGCAAGCGAGGGTTACCACGTGATCGTGACCGGGCGCACCCTCGCCAAAATTGAACACGTCGTGGAACAGATCAATGCATCGGGAAACGGTAGCGCAGAAGCATTGCAGGTTGATGCGACCGATGAGGCGCAGGTAATCGCCGCCTTCAACCGGGCAATGAATCCTGGGGACGGTCGTGGGCCCGCCGATGTGGTCGTCTCTAACGCTGGAAACAACGCGCTAATTGATTTCACCACACTCACTGCGGCGCAGTTCGAGGACTTTTGGCGAGTAGGTTGCTTCTCGGGATTCCTGGTGGGCCGAGAAGCCGCACGCCGGTTGGCCCCGCTCGGACGCGGCACGGTAATTTTTACCGGAGCGTCTGCCAGCCTACGTGGCAAACCAGGCTATGCGCATTTTACTGCCGCCAAGGCGGGTCTTCGAATGCTCGCGCAAAGCATGGCACGCGAGTTCGGTCCTAAGGGATTGCATGTAGCGCATGTGATTGTCGATGGCGGCGTTCTTGGCGATCGGCTTCAGAATGCTTACCCGCAGCTGGTGGAGCGCATTGGCGAAGATGGACTTCTCGGCGTAGATGCCATTGCGCAAAACTACTGGACGCTCCACCAACAACAGCGCTCGGCCTGGACTCAGGAGCTGGACCTGCGTCCATACAAAGAGAACTGGTAAGAGCCGGTGTTTACATTCGATCCATTTTCGATGTTTAGACATGGGGAGTAATTTAATGTGCATTTAGCGACATAAATGCCCCTGCCTCGTTAGGAGGGGCTTTGGGTTGTCGGTCAAGCTTCGGCTTTGGACGCTTTCACCACGGTGGCACGGCCAACCTCGGGAATGTATGACATCGCGTGCTCGGTCAGTGCCGTAATTGTAAGGCTGGGATTCACCCCCAAATTGGCGCTGAGCATCGAGCCATCGCAGATGAGCATGTTCTGGTAGCCGAACACGCGATTTTGCACGTCCATTACCCCGTGTTCAGCGGACTTCGCCATGGCACAGCCTCCCATGCAGTGGGCTGTCGTTGGAACGTTGAACAGAATTTCGCTGAGGAACGTTGTCGCGATCCCTCCCAATTCTTTGGCGCCCCTTTCAGCGAAGGCATTTGCCTCAGGAATAAACGTTGGAATTGGATCGCCTTCAGTAACCAGTCGTTTTCCAAATGGCCAAAACCATCGGCGTGCAAGGCGCATGTTGATGTGTGCATCAACCGTCTGCATGACCAGCAGCAACATAGTCTGACGCGCAAAACCGATCGGATTGTGCATGCGGACGGCTCGCAGAGGATGCCTGAGCAACGTCAGTAGCCAGACGCCTATACGGTGCCAGCCAGCGCGGCCGCCACTCATGAGCGTCATCATCAAGCCAATGGCATCTGACCCCTCGGGATAACGCACGGCACCTATATGTGTTCGCTCATCCAAGTAGATACTGGCGCCACCAGCTAAACCGAGCGACAGATTTTTGTCCGAGGCCGGGAAACGTATTCCGATAAGCGACTCCGCGTTGGTACGTATACGATTCCCAAGATCCCGACTAATACGCGGCAGCGACCCTTTTTCCCGAAGACGAAACAGCAGCTCCATCGTCCCCAGAGAGGACGCGGCAAACACGACACCACGTGCGCGAAAGACCTGCTTATTTTTGCGAAACCAAGCGGTCGAGCATTCGGTATGGACTTCGTAGCCATCGCTGCCATCCGCTTTACCGTTCAACGGTCGAACATCAACCACCCGCGTTTCGGCGAAGACCTGCGCTCCGCGTTTTTCAGCCAGATATAGATAGTTTTTGTCCAGGGTGTTCTTGGCGTTGTGCTTGCAGCCCATCATGCAACCGCCACAGCCAACACAGCTGCCGCGCTCTGGTCCTTCGCCGCCAAAATAGGGGTCGGGGTAGGTTTTTCCCGGGGCGTCGCCCTCAGGCGCGAAGAACGTACCGACGTTAGGGGCATGAAAAGTATGCGCAACGTTATACAACTCAGCCATCGTTTTGAGGCGCATGTCCGCATCGCCCAGGATCTTGCTTTCGGTGACACCCAACATCCGCTCAGCCTCGGCGTAGTGCGTCGGCATAATGCTCGTCCAATCCGCCAGGCCGGCCCAGGAGCCCTCAGCCCACACCCGATCCGAAGGTCTCAACAGGGCATTTGCGTAGGTAATTGAACCACCCCCTACCGCGTTACCGCTCGCAACCACGACATGACGGAACATTCGCATGCTGTAGAAACCAAACATCTTCAGCGCGGGTTGCCAAAGCCACCGGCGCGTATCCCAGTTGTTTTTAGGGAAGTCCTCTGCCCGCCAGCGGCGGCCCATTTCCATCACGCCTACTCGGTAACCCTTCTCCGTCAGCCGATGCGCCGAAACGCTGCCGCCGAAGCCGGAACCAATGATGATGAAGTCAAAATCAAAAGTCGGTTTCATCCTGCTCGCCCCATTTTTATTGGTTTTCTGGGAAGACACAACGTGTGGGAATGGGTTGTGCCGATCACGTACAAACTATACGTATCGCACCCCAATAATGCTATACGTTTTATATAGTGTTATTGGGGTGGTCCGCGCCTAGAACGTGTGTACTAAGCAATACTGAGAAACACGAAATGACAGACTCGTATCAGATCGCGTTGCTGTGCTTCAGCGAAATTCGAGACAAACGCTTTGCACGCGGCGGATGGGAAAAACTGTCACGTTCCGCTTGAAAGCAAAGGTTTGAACAATGGGCCATGCCAAACAAAACCCTCGCCCACCTTCTGGTGCTTCAGCTTAGTAATGAGCCAAAACAGGGCCTCGGGAAAAATCCCTGAGGGGTAAGAGTACCGAGGCCACAGGTAACAGCGCTAAACGAGTTCTACTGACGAACTTAAGGCTGTGTCTTTATCGTACCTATGCAGCGCAACATTATTGAACTCCGGCCTGACGCAATGCAGTCGGGGTAAAATCGCTCTGCTTAGCGGTAAATTCGAAATTTAACGAATGGTCTGCTTCATTTTTCATACCGAGGGCTATGTAACGCCCCGACATCAGGTCATATTGAGTTTCGACGTTATACCAAGGCACCTGTTTATCATAATAATAAACAGCATGTGCCTCGGCCACTCTCCATAAATTTCCACGACTGTCGTAATGGTCGGCTTCGGCGATTGCCCAAGTATCCTCATCTATGTAGAACTCACGCTTTGCATAGATATGTCGCTCGCCAGCTTTTAGCGTGGCAGTAACATGCCAAACACGGTGCAGTTCATAGCGTGTTAAATCCTGATTAATATGCCCTACCTTGATAATATCCGCGTACTTTAATGTCGGTGAGTCGAGACGATAGCTATTGTAAGGAATATAAATTTCTTTCTTGCCATTTAGCGTCCACTCATACCGATCTGGCGCGCCGTTATATATGTCTACGTTATCCGATGTGCGCAAACCGTCACTGGCTGGTGCCGGGCCGTCGTATGAAACTTGCGGCGCTCGTCGAACGCGCCGCTGCCCGGCGTTGTATTGCCATGCCATGCGGGGCTCCTTCACTTGGTCCAGCGTGTCATGCACCAGCAATACATCACCGCTCAACCGAGCTGGAGCAACCACGCGCTGCTTGAAGTACAGTAATATGTTGTTAGGTTTGCTGGCGTCAAAGTCTGTTAACGCATAGGGAAACGCAGTTTCATCCTCAAAGTAAACCAGGTTGTAAGCACCGTCTGCTTGCGGCATCGCTTGTGTTATCGCGCGGGCAACGCTACCGCCTCGGTAATGAGTAATGTGGTTCCAAATAACTTCCAGACCATTCTTGGGAATTGGAAACGGCATGGATATTTTAAAATTCTCCAAGCCGTTCCCGCCTTCAACCAAGGTTGTGCTAACGGCGTTCGTCTTCGCGGTATCATAGATGAAACTTGGAAATGCTGCCGATCGATGCGTAGTAAACACCGGAATTTTGTAACTGCCCGGATAGCGCTTGAACATCGCGATCTGACCGGGAGTCAACTTGTCCTTATACTGATCGACATTCTGTGCAGTGATGATAAATAGAGGCTGTTCGGCACTGAACGGGTCAGCTAAAAATCCTTTAGCATCAACTGCTCCGGCATTTTTTGGCAAACCACCATTCCATGCAGGGATACTGCCCTCAGCATTTCCCGCTTTTTCCGCACCCACCGGCGTAAGTGTGGTGCCAAGCTTTGAGGCTTCATCGTTCGATACGGCGGCCATTACACTGCTGGCAAAGAGAGACAGTGTTAAAACACCGGACCGCAGCATGCGATTTATTGTTTTCATATGTAGATTTTCCTTAATTATCTTAACGCTTAAAAGTTCACGCCAACGCTTAGCGCAACAAAATCCCGATCAATGTTGGTGTTGTACTCACCGCCGAAAAAGTCGGTATAAGAAAGGCTGGCCGTATAGGTGTTTTGATAGTCAGCATCCAGGCCTAGGCTGATCGCCTTGTTGCCCTCGTTAAAGGTCGGGCCATAGCCGTCAACGTCATGCGACCAGGCAAGGTTGGGCTTCAAATTGACCCCGGCGATCACACTCTGGTAATCCAGAACGGCTCGCGTGCTGTAACCCCAGGATGTCGAGGTGTAAAACCCCTTATCGTTGCACTGATCAGGATTGCTGGTGTTCAACGCCGTCGCGCAGAAACCACCCGGTACCTCGCCATTGCCAAAAGCAACATCGCGCCCAAAGCGCAACTCGCTCTGATTGATATCGCCGATATGGCTGTAACCCACCTCACCGATCAAGGTCAGGCGATCAGCCCCCATGACCCTGTCAATGAACTGGACGGCAGTCACTTGTGCCTGGGTAAATGGCTTGCGTACGTAGCCTCGTATTTCCTCCCCCGCCGCGGCGCTGGCGTGGCCGCTGGTAAACACCGGGTTACCTAGAAAGCCCAGCGGTGCCACGGCGCCGAGAACCAAGTCAGTCGTGTTTAGTTGCAGTGGCATATTCGGGCGATGGCTGACCTCGCCAGAAAGAGCCGTGGAGCCCACGGTGGTGGAGAAGCTGAGGCCGTAAAGCCGTATATCTTCCGGATACTCGGCAAAGTACTTGGCTGAGGCTTCGCCGGTTGCCGGATCAACTGCAAAAGGCGCACTGCCAACCACAGTACTGACGATAGGCGTGCGACTGTGGTAGTTGAGGGCATACAGGCCGAACTCGGTGTTGTTTAACTGCTCGGCGAACCAGCGCAGCGCCACGCCATACTGCCCGCTATCGCGCGCATCACGATCACCAAGGCGTCCTACATAGCTATAGCCAGCGCTCGGGACAGGATTAACGTCGGAGCCGGAAATCGCTAAGCGTTTGTCACAGCCATCCGCCAATACGTCGGTCGCCGTGAAAAACGTTCCGCAGTTATCCAGTACGGTCTGATCCCACTCCAACTGATAAAACGCTTCGGCGGATAATGAGTCGGTGAATCCCTGAGACAGGAAAATCATATTTACCGGAATCAGCCCTTCCTTGATTTCGGCTCCGGGGCGCCGGAACGCCGCGACGTCAACCGGGTTAATGGCGTTGATACCGTTTAACAGGAAGGTGCTCTCCCCCCAGCTCACCACTTGTTTACCGAGGCGTGCAGCGCCTGGCTGATCGGCAACGGTGTAGTTCTGGTAGACGAACGCGTCGAGGATCTGCGCGCCCGAAGCTTGAGCAGCTTGTTTGCGATTGTGGTCGTCGATGTCATACAGCAGACGGTGCTCGTCTTTCAGCTCGAAGTCGTACCAGTACTTCCCGCGGACGAACACGCCGGTGTCGCCATACTTCAGCTCAAGATCATGAATGCCCTTGAAGATCTTTGAGAACGTCTCGCCCTTTTTGAAGTTAAGACGCCCGTCGTCATTGTTCTGTGAAGACGCTGTACCGCCGTTGCTGGCTCCGACTAATGCTGGGTCGGCCCCCCGCACCGACCAGCTGGCGCCCACCGATAGCGAGGAGTCGAATTTGCCTTTGATCTCGCCGACGCTGAATGTCTCGCCCAATGCCGGCGTGGACAGCACAGAGCCTAAACACATGGCATGCGGCAATTTCGTCAGATACCAGCCGAGTCTTTTTCTTGTCATGACAGCCACTCCAATTTTTTTTGTAATTTGTGTGGACGACAGCGATTTGTGGAGAGGCAATCGATTTGCAGCAAAACCCACAATCGCTATACGTTTTGTATAGTATTGTGG
>NZ_JBBNAH010000365.1:0-3920 GCF_037994325.1 Pseudomonas sp. | reverse complement strand
TGCCAACTGCGCTTTTGTTTGTCCCAGAGCATCCAGAAAAACCCCAAGCCCAGGCATAGCCACGACGCAATCGACACCATAAAGCGCAGCAGCGCCTGCCACAGACTGATGGCGCTGCCGTCGGCATTTTGCACACGCACGCCCCACACCTGCATGCCCAGGGTTTGCCCGGAGTGGGTCCAGAACTTGGCAAAAAACGCGAACAGGCTAAAAAACAGCAGGGTGGACAGCACTGGGTCGCCATTTAAAGCGCCGCTATCGGCCATTTCGCGCAGGCGCTCGCCACCAAAGATCAGGCGCAGCGCGATCTGCTGATAGGCCAGGGTCATGACCATCAAAATGGCCACACACAGCAGGAAGTCATAAAACATGGCCGCCAGGCGACGGGGCAGGCCGGCGATAGTGAAATCGCCCTGGGGCTTGAGAAGACGTTTGGACATGCGAGACTCGCGGAGGCTGAAAGCGCGAGGCACTTTACTGCAAAAGGGCGGCGTTGAAAAAACCTGCGCGGATTTGAAGCAGGCAGCGCCGGGACAACGCGCACAAAAAAGCCCCCGCTGTCACCAGCGAAGGCTTTTGCTAGAACGGAATTCTTAGTTCACAACTTGAACTTGATCCGCTTGCAGGCCTTTCTGACCTTGTACCGAAACGAAGCTGACTTTCTGGCCTTCTTTCAGGCTCTTGAAGCCGTCGCCTTCGATTGCGCGGAAGTGCACGAACAGATCCGGACCGCTTTCTGGAGTGATAAAACCAAAACCTTTCTCGTCGTTAAACCACTTGACGGTACCGTTCTGACGATTCGACATATCTTTATTTCCTTGGAGCTTGAGTTAGTGACAGCCTCGGTTCTCTCCCGAGGGCTGAACTGGGCGAGGGTGTTTAACAGCACCGTCTACGCACGCAGTGGGCGAAAAGATACGCTAAATTCGCGGCCAAAAACAACCCCTTGAAATAGCCCTGTAGGCGCCGGAATACGCCGCTTTCAGGGCTTTTTGCTATAGCGACAAAACCTGCTGGAATAGCGGCAAAAACCTCCTAGAAATAAAACTGCAAAGCGTGCGTGCAGTAATTGACGAGTGGAAATTTCGAAGAATACAATTAGCTTGCTAACTAATTAAATTCTCGTATTTCCCTCGATGACTCTCGACGCCCTCCAACTCAACATCAGCAGTGGCATGGTGACTGCGGCACGCCATTGGCGGCGCATTTGCCAATCAACGCTGGCCAACTACGGCATTTCCGAAGCCTGCGCGGTACCGTTGCTGATGATCGTGCGCCTGGGCGACGGTGTGCGGCAGGTGGCCGTGGCCCAGGCGGCTGGGTTGGAAAGCCCATCACTGGTGCGCTTGCTTGACCAGTTATGCCGCGCCGGTTTTGTTTGCCGCTGCGAAGATCCCGACGACCGCCGCGCCAAAGCGCTTAGTCTGACGCCCCGTGGCCGCGAGCTGGCCGAGTCGATTGAAAGCGAGTTGGTGCGCTTGCGCCGCGACGTGCTGCAAAACATTTCCCCTGCTGATCTCGAAGCCGCGCTGCGCGTCGTGCGTGCCTTTGAAGAGGCTGGCCGGCACGGCAGCGGTGAGCAGTCTTGAGCGGTTTTTTCTCCGGCATGCCACCGGCACGCGATTGGTTTTATGGCGTGCGCACCTTTGGCGCGTCGATGCTGGCGCTGTATATCGCCATGATCATGCAGATGCCGCGTCCGTACTGGGCGATGGCCACGGTGTATATCGTCTCCAGCCCCTTTGTTGGGCCCACCAGTTCCAAAGCCTTGTACCGCGCAGTCGGAACATTTGTTGGCGCAGCGGCAGCGGTGCTGTTTGTGCCGATGTTTGTGCAAACACCCATGCTGTTGGCGGTGGTGGTTGCGCTATGGACCGGCACGCTCTTGTTTCTCTCGCTGCACCTGCGCACGGCCAATAGTTATGCGTTGATGCTGTCCGGCTACACTTTGCCGCTGATTGCCCTGCCGGTTGTGGATAACCCTACGGCGGTGTTTGAGATTGCCTCGTCGCGCACCCAGGAAATCTTCCTCGGTATTGTCTGCGCGGCGGTGGTGGGGGCAGTGTTCTGGCCACGTCGCTTGGCGCCGGTGGTTATGGATGCGGCCAACGCCTGGTTCGCCGACGCCACCCGCTACAGCCAGCACTTCTTAAGTCGCGGCCAACAGGCCGCCGAAGTGGGCGCCCTGCGATCGGCGATGGTCGCCAGCTTTAACTCCCTGGAGTTGATGATCGGCCAGTTGCCCCACGAGGGCGCGCGGCCGCAAACGGTGCGCAACAGCAAGGAACTGCGCGGCCGCATGATTCACCTGCTGCCGGTAATCGATGCGCTGGACGACGCGCTGATCGCTCTGCAGCGCCGCGAGCCCGAGTTGGTCGCCCACCTCGAACCGCTGCTGGAAGACACGCAGTATTGGCTACAAATGACTGCCACCGATGCATCACCCGAACGCTGGCAAGCCCTGCGTGACCAGCTCGAAGCGCTGCAACCGGGCGCCGAAGCATTGGATGAACGCCGCCAATTGCTGCTCTCCAATGCCCTCTATCGCCTCGGCGAGTGGATCGACCTCTGGCAAGACTGCCGCAGCCTGCAACACGCGATTTTGTTAGATGACCAGCAGCCATGGCGCGCGGTTTATCGGCACTGGCGCCTGGGCCGTCTGACGCCGTTTTTCGACCGCGGGTTGATGCTCTATTCGGTGTTTTCCACCATTACCGCGATCATCGTCGCCTCAATGTTGTGGATCGGTCTGAGCTGGACCGATGGCGGCAGCGCGGTAATTCTTGCCGCTGTGGCCTGCAGCTTTTTTGCTGCCATGGACGACCCGGCGCCGCAGATTTACCGGTTCTTTTTCTGGACCGCGATGTCGGTGCTGTTCGCCAGCCTGTATCTGTTTTTAATCCTGCCCAACCTGCACGATTTCGCCATGCTGGTGCTGGCCTTTGCCATCCCCTTTATCTGCGTCGGCACCCTCACGGTACAGCCGCGTTTCTACCTGGGCATGCTGCTGACCATCGTCAACACCTCGTCCTTTATCAGCATTCAGGGCGCCTACGATTCGAACTTTATGACCTTTATCAACAGCAACCTGGCTGGGCCCATCGGTTTGCTGTTCGCCTTTGTCTGGACCCTGGTGGTGCGCCCCTTTGGCGTGGAAGTGGCGGCCAAACGCCTGACCCGGTTTAGCTGGCGCGACATCGTTGCCCTCACTGAACCTGCCAACCTCGCCGCACATCGGCGCATGGGTGTGCGCATGCTCGACCGCCTGATGCAGCACCTGCCGCGCCTGACCCAAACCGGCCAAGACACCGGCGCCGCGCTGCGCGATTTGCGTGTGGCGCTGAACCTGCTGGATCTGCTCGCCTACTTGCCGCGCCTGCCGGCCGTGCCGCAAGGGCAACTGCGCCAAGTCGTCAGCGATGTTGGCGCTTACTTTCGCGCCTGCCTTAAAGCCGGTGAACGCTTACCTGCGCCCAAGGCGCTGCTGATGACGATGGACCGCGCGCGACGCTCGCTGAATATCACCGTTTGCGTTGACGCCGAACAGGCGCGGCTGCACAGCTTGCATGCCTTGAGCGGTTTGCGCCTGGCGCTGTTGCCAGGCGTGGAAGTGCTGGTTGAGGCGGGCGATGGGCCGGAGCACATGCCTTATGGAATTGATGGAGCCGCGCTGTGATTGGTGACCTGGATATCAGCGGGGTATTTCTGCCCACGCTGCTGGTGATGATGGCGTTCACCTATCTGTTGTACCTGGCGGTGCACGGCGTGCTTAACCGCCTGCACTTCTATCGCCTGGTCTGGCACCGGGCGCTGTTTAACGTCTGTCTTTACGCCGCGCTACTCGGTGCGGTGGATACTATTTGCCGAAGCCTGATGCTATGAAAAAACCTATGTTGACCTTGGGCCGCGTGGTCCTGACG